>JAADIE010000084.1 GCA_013151495.1 Nitrospirota bacterium
AATCGATTTAACAGACAAGGTCATTCAAAGGTATAATAAAGAAATTAAAGGAGAAAAATGAAGCTCTCAGAACTTGCAGACAAGCTGGGTTTAAACTTAATAGGCAACAAAGAGATCGAGATAAAAGAGGTTTGTGGACTCGATTCTGCCGGCCCAGGAGCACTTACTTATATAAAAAACCTACGGCTTATCAATGCCCTTAAAAACTCATCAGCTTCTGCTGTAATAACACCTTCTGAGATTAAGGACCTCGATATTCCCCAGCTGATTTCTGAAAACCCTCAACTGTCTTTTGCCAGGGCCCTCGAAATTTTTTATGTAAAGCATCACCGTCCACTTGGTATTATGAAGGGAGCTTTTGTTAGCCCTTCTGCAAGAATCAGCCCAAAGGCTACCATTTATCCTGGAGCTTTTATCTCAGAAAACGCATCTATTTCTGACAACTGCATAATTTACCCCCATGTCTTCATTGGTGAAGAGGTAACTATAGGACCGGACACCATTGTTTTTCCAAATGTAACAATTCTGGATCGGGTAAAGATTGGTGCCAGGGTTCGGATACATTCAGGTACTGTTGTAGGATCAGATGGATATGGTTATGTCTTCCATGAAGGCAGGCATCATAAAATCCCGCAGGTAGGAACCGTTGTGATTGAGGATGATGTGGAGATCGGTGCATGCGTTACTATAGACAGGGCAACAACGGGTGTAACCTTAATCGGAGAAGGAACCAAAATAGATAACCTTGTACAGATTGCCCACAATGTGAAAATTGGCAAGCACTGCCTTATAGTAGCACAGGTTGGCATAGCTGGCAGCACGGTGATCGGTAACTATGTTACTCTTGCTGGTCAGGTAGGTGTAGCTGACCATGCAACGATAGAAGACGGCACTATCCTTACTGCACAGTCTGGTGTTGGCAGCAAACATCTCAAAAAAGGTGTTTATTCGGGCTCTCCAGCAATAGAGCATTCAAAATGGCTCAGGGCCAGTATACTGTTCGAAAGGCTGCCAGAGATAGATAAGCGATTAAAAAAGCTTGAGGCAGTAATTAATAAACTATTAGAAAAAAAGGGAGGAAAGTGATGTCTGAGGTAGTAGATATAAAAGAAATCATGAGTCTTATACCACATCGCTATCCTTTTCTGCTGGTTGACAGGGTAATAGAAATTGAGCAAAGCAAGCGGGCTGTAGGCATAAAAAATGTAACAATAAATGAACCCTTCTTTCAGGGACACTTTCCAGGAAATCCCATAATGCCAGGTGTGTTATTAATCGAGGCAATGGCACAGGTTTCTGCTGTTCTTGCCTATAAATCAGGAGCAGGTGGAAAATCAACAATCTTTTTAAGCATAGAGAAGGCTAAGTTCAGAAAGCCCGTAACACCTGGAGACCAGCTGCGTATTGAAGTAGAGACTTTAAGGGGAAGACAGACTATCTGGAGGTTTGCAGGAAAGGTATATATAGAAGAGGGCCTCGCAGCTGAAGCCGAATTCACTGCAATGGTAACAGACAAGGAGATATAGAGCAATGGCAGATATACATAACACAGCAATTATAGACAACAGTGCCGAAATTGATGAGGGCGTAACCATTGGTCCTTATTGCATAATTGGCAAAGGAGTAAAGATTCACAGGGGCACCATCCTTCATAACAATGTTGTCATAGAAGGCAATACAGAGATAGGCCAGGACAATGAAATATTCCCATTCACAACTATCGGACTTCCTCCTCAGGATCTAAAATATCATGGTGAGGAGACAGGTGTACGAATTGGTAACAAAAACATAATAAGAGAGTACATAACAATTCACAGGGGCTCTGTTGGAGGCGATGGTTATACTACCATTGGAAGCAACAACTTTCTTATGGCCTATGTCCATATTGCCCACGACTGCAAGGTAGGCAACCATGTAATTATGGCAAACGCTGCAACCCTTGGAGGGCATGTGGAGGTGGAAGACCATGTAGTTATAGGTGGTATGGTGGCTGTTCATCAGTTCAGCAGGATAGGCGCCTATGCAATGGTTGGAGGCTTCAGTGGTGTAGCGCAAGATATTCCACCCTACATGACTGCCTCAGGCCCAAGGGCTACACTATATGGACTTAACACCGTTGGCCTCAAAAGGAATGGCTTTACAGATGAAACCATTGCTGAACTCAAACAGGCTTACAGGATTTTGTTCAGGGAAAAACTCAATCTTAAAGAGGCGCTGAAAAAACTCCAGGAGGAGCTTCCCTATACAGAGGAGATTGCACACCTTATAGATTTCATCAACAAAAACCGTCGAGGAATCTGCAGGCCAGCCAAGGGTAAAAACAGCGACAAATGAAAAAGCTTGGCATTATCGCAGGAAAGGGAACCTTACCTGTAACAATTGCCGAAGAGGCCAAGAAGCAGGGCTATAAAGTGGTAATTATAGCCCTCGACCCGGTAGCTGATAGCATTAATGGCTCTGCAGACAGGATATACAGAATCAATGTTGGTAAATTCGGCAAACTAATTGACACCTTAAAAAAAGAGGGAATAAAAGAGGTCATCATGGCAGGCAAGGTATCAAAAACCCTTCTATATAAAAACAGAACAATTATTCCTGATGTGAGAGCCCTGAAACTGCTTATGAAACTACCAGATAGAAAAGACGACACCATACTTTCTGCAATAACCGAAGAGCTTGAGAAAGAGGGCATATACCTGCTTGAGACAGCCCATCTTACCAAGAATCTTTTAATAAAGGAAGGTGTGCTTACTAAACGAAAACCCTCCAAGGATGAAAAAAGGGATATCGAGTTTGGTTTCAGAATAGCAAAAGAGATAGGTAGACTCGACATTGGGCAGACAGTGGTTGTTAAAGATCGGGCAGTAATGGCTGTTGAGGCAATTGAGGGAACTGATGAGGCAATAAAAAGAGGCGGACAGCTTGCCGGCAAAGGCGCTGTTGTGGTCAAAGTTGGAAAGCCACAGCAGGATATGCGATTTGATGTTCCAGTTGTGGGTCTGGAAACACTTAAAGCAATGTACTCGGTTGGAGCAACTGTTTTGGCTGCTGAGGCAGGCACCACTATTTTGGTGGATAAAGAAGAGTCAGTTAGTTTCGCTAATAAACACAGGATCTCTATCTTAGGGATAAAGTTTTAGTGTAATGATACTTGATTCCTACAACAAGGAGCTTGCCGAAACTTATAAGGTCCTGGCTAATCTTTTTACCACCCTGCCAAACGATGAACTAATTGAGCAGATGCAAGAAGAGCTCGAGCTGAATATCAAAGAACCCCTTGATGCAATCGTTGAAGACTACAACCGCCTATTCTATGGCACTACCGATACATTGCCTCCAATTGAATCATTGTATGTTTATAATAAAAACCCCTCTACTGAATATTATCAAGTACCGGATATCGTTTCAGACTTTTACCGTTCTTGTGGAGTTGATCTAAATGAGCAGTTAACACAGCTACCACCAGATCATATTGCCATTGAATTTATTTTTATCAGTTACTTAATTGAAAATAATCTCATTGATGAACTCAGAGCCTTTTTCAAAGAACACATAATAAAGTGGGTTCCCTTGTATTGTGATATGATACAGGAAAGGGCCCAGACTCAGTTTTACAAAGAGGTTGCTGCAATTACAAAGGAGATAGTATTATCAGACTATGAGGAGATTCTTGGCGAGTGAACGACGATAAAAGACGATTCTGGAAAACCTTACTGGAGGCCTCAACAGTACCACTGAATGTGGTAGCAGCCACCTTTGTAGGGCTTGCAATCGGTTATGGATTGGACAGACTGTTTGGTACATCACCATATCTTACATTTATTTTTCTGATTCTTGGTATAATAGCAGGCTTCAGGGAGCTTTATAGGTTTGCTAGGAGTCAGCAAAATGGAGATGATAAGAATAAATAGGCAATCCATAATTGTACTTTTAATTGCTGCAGCCTTTTCGGCCTTTATGGACTGGAAAAAGCTCCCCCTTAGTATTCTGATTGGTGGTGCACTGGCCCTGGCAAATCTAAAAGGCATACACTGGGGTGTCTCTGCTTTAATAAATCCGGAAGAGGCTTCTGAAGCTAAAGGAAAACTGGTCTTTTTCAGTATGTTCAGGCTCCTGATTGTCTTTGTTATACTTGCTGTAATGCTTTATTTTAAGCTGGTTAACATATTCGCTGTACTGGTTGGACTTACCATCGTCTTTGTTATTATTATGAAAGAGGGGCTGATTGCCTCAAAGAAGCTTTAAAGTCCGATTAGTGAGGGAGCATACATTTTAAACTTATTCAGAATAGTTACAGCTGGCTGGTTTCTGACTATTACATTTTTGTCGTTAATACCATTTTCATCCGGGCCAGAGTATATCTCGGACAAACTGGTTCACTTTCTGTTTTACTCTATCTCTGTCTTCCTGCTGTTTCTCTCAACAAGAAAAAGAAATTTCAGAAATCTTCTCCTGATCGCTGCTGCTGTTTTTTTCTATAGTTTTTTGATAGAGGTAATACAGTACTTTCTTCCTTTCAGATCATTCAGCTTTTTTGATCTTCTGGCAAATCTTTCCGGAATAGTTTTTTCTTCCGTTATAATTTTTGGACTTGGTTTGAAACAATATAAAAATTTATAATTTATAAAATAACGCCCGGAGATCGATAAAAATAGGACCTGAAGACATACATAAGGTTATCAGAATACTTCGAAAGCAGGTAAAAACCCTTAAAGTTCCCTATGTTGACTATGTGGCAAATCTAAAAAAAGACCCCTTTCATGTACTTATAAGTTGTATTCTGAGCCTTCGCACACAGGACTCAACTACCTCAGGGGCCTCAGAAAGGCTCTTCAGACTTGCCGATACACCAGAAAGGCTCTGTAAACTTCCAGTTGCCAGGATACAGAAGGCCATTTATCCGGTTGGATTCTACAGGGTTAAAGCTGAACGTATCAAAGAAATAGCCTGTCAGATAGTAAAAAAATATAAAGGCCATGTTCCGGACAATATTGAAGAACTTTTAAGGTTAAAGGGCGTTGGCAGAAAGACAGCTAACCTTGTTGTTGCAAGGGGATATAACAAACCAGCCATCTGCGTTGATACTCATGTTCACCGTATTACCAACAGGTGGGGTTATGTTAAGACCAGAACACCCGAGCAAACCGAATTTGTCCTGAGGGAAAAGCTCCCAGTTAAGTACTGGAAAGATATCAACGGGTTGCTCGTTGCCTTTGGGCAGGGCATCTGCCGTCCAATTAGCCCTATTTGCTCAAAATGTCTGATCTACAGGTATTGCGATAGGGTAGGGGTTAAAAAATGGAGATAGCCTACAACCCTATGGACAACCTGAATTTCCATAGTTTAACTAAAGAGTCATAGAGCTTAGCAAAACCCTCTATATCAAGACTCTGGGCTGCATCTGAAAGAGCCCTGTCCGGCTCTGGATGAACCTCAACCATAACACCATCAGCACCAGCCATAACCGAGGCAAGGGCCATTGGCCTGACAAGCGAACGCTTACCGGTTGCATGGCTTGGATCAAAAATCACGGGCAGGTGGGATATCTCCTTAATCAGAGGAATTACAGAAAGATCTGCTGTGTTCCTGGTAGCTCTTTCATAAGTCCTGATTCCTCTTTCACAAAGAATGACATTTTCATTGCCCTGCACAAGTATATATTCTGCTGATGAAAGCCACTCATCCAGTGTTGCAGCAAGTCCTCTCTTTAATAAAACAGGTCTACCAGATTTACCAACCTCTACCAGCAGGTCGTAGTTCTGCATATTTCTGGCACCTATCTGCAGTATATCAGCAACCTCTGCAACCCTCTCAACATGTTCTGGACTCATTACCTCGGTAACGATGAGCATTCCTGTCTCCTTCTTAACCTCATTAAGTATCCGGAGTCCCTCTTCTCTGAGACCCTGAAAGCTATGAGGTGAGGTTCGTGGCTTGAATGCACCACCACGGAGCAATTTAACACCAAAAGATGACAGTGCTTTCGCAACCGTTGACATCTGCTCAGCACTCTCTACTGCACAGGGCCCTGCAATTACAGCAAAGCTCCCTTTAGAGCCAATCTCAATATCCTCTCCGGGCCTCACAACCGTATCATCTGGATGGAAATCACGGCTGACCAGTTTATAAGGCTTAGTAACATGGATAATCTCTCTTATGCCTGGCAGGTCCTGGAAGGGGGTATCATCTACCCAGCCCTGATTGCCAATTACCCCAATGGCCGTACGCTCTGCCCCAGGGATAGCAACAGGCCTATAGCCAAGTTTTTCAATGGTCTCCTTGACCCGCTGTATGTCTTCTTCGGTTGCATTGTGATGCATTACGATTAACATATGAATACCTTTTTGGGCTGAATATTTTCAGAGTTTATTGTATAATAATTAGCATGAAGAAGGCCATCTTGATCTGTATTATGCTATTTGCTACATTGCTGGTATTTACAGATAGCAATGCCGAGGTCTTAAAAGAACAGACCATCCATGCCAGAAAGATTATTATTGTTCTAAAAAACAAAATCAGACTCCCCATAGTGGTTGACGACCGCATTGTCTTCAGTGAAATGGGTAATAACCCTATTAGAAACCTTAAAAGAATCGACTTTTTTGTCGATAACCAGGGCAGACTCCAGGGCTTACGCATTACTTATTACGACAGGGTAACAGGTATTAAAAGCATCTTTGTGCCTAGGCCCAAGACCATAATATTCGAGCAGCCCAGGAGAGAGTCTCAATTAAATAGCATAAACCTTCGTGTACTGACTACCGACGAAATTATCAATATCTGGTAGGAGGTTAGTATATATGAAGAAAAAAGCTTTAACTTTCGTAACCCTACTTATTGCACTTGCATTTCTTACCTCATGTGTCTCAACCACTGCAGAGGTTAGACAACAGCCTACAGCACCAACAATGCAGGAGGTTGTTACTTACACCGGCCCAAAAGCTCGTATCTCAGTAGCCAGGATTAAGTGTAAAGCAGCCAAATGCTCAGGTGCTATTGGTGATGGCATAAGGGATATGTTAATAAGCAGCTTATTCAAGACCAACAAGTTTATTGTTCTTGGCGGTAGAGAAGAGCTTGAAGAAATAAAAGAGGAGATTGATCTTGGCCAGTCCGGTTATGTACGGGAAGACCAGGCACCACAGGCAGGCGGTTGGGAATCGGCTGACATAATAATACTCGGCTCTATTACGGCCTTTGAACCAAAAGCCTCTGGTATAGGTGGCGGGCTTGGTGGCCTAACCAGAGGATTCCTTGGCGGAATTGCCCTTGGTAAAGAGGATGCATATATTGCCATGGACTTAAGGATCGTCGATGTCCGCACAAGGCGTATCATTAATACAACCACAGTAGAGGGTAAGGCCTCATCCTTTAAGATAGGTGGTTTAGGTGGTGGTTGGGGTAGTGCTGGCTTTCTTGGTGCCGGGCTCAGTGTATATAAAAACACTCCAATGGAAAAGGCCATAAGGGTCATGATTGAAAATGCTGTTAATTATATAGCAACCCAGACACCACCAAGTTACTTTAGATACTCGCCATCTGGCGAGGCCTCTCCTGTGCCTGCGCCTCAGCCCGTAGGCCTTGAAAGACCAAAAACAGAAATTACTGGTGGATTACAAAGAGCAAAGATTGGATTTAAGCCAGGCAGCAGGATTATCTTTGAAGAAAACTTTTCAGGCTGTACTGAATCGCCAACAACCTTTGAAGTGGTTAAAGGCACTGTTGAATGTGTTGGTTTTGCTAACAGAAAGTGGATTGTAAACTCCACTGCCGAGTCGATTATAAGAAAACGTCTTGATCTAAGAGGGGACTTTGCAATTGAATTCGATGCATATAGCACTGATAACGCACCCAAGTTACAGATAACCGTAGGCCTTTCAGGAGAAGGCCCAACTCTTTATCTGCAAAGCCCGTATACTGATAACAATAAGGTCTTCTTCTTACTATACCCAAGAAATACTGAAAAAGTAGGTGAGACCTCTGTGAAGAAGATCCATCATATTGCCATGCAGCATAAAGACGGAAAGTTTCGTATTTTTGTGGACGGTAGAAAGGTCTATTCAGCCGATGCCGATAGCTTATGGCTCTCGGCTAATAGCGATGGGATATCAATACGTCAGCTTGGTGACATAGACAAGGGGCGTTACTTTCTGATAACAAACATAAAAGTCAGTAAGTATTAATAATCATTTGAGCAATATACTTGTAGGAACCTGTTCGTGGGCTGAGCGTACTCTAATAAAAAGTGGTGAATTTTATCCAAAGCAGGTTAGATCTTCTGAAGACAGGCTGAGATATTATTCGAAAACCTTTAAGACCGTTGAGGTCGATTCAACCTATTATGCCATTCCTGCCCTGAGAACGGTTCACCTCTGGAGTGTACGCACTCCAGAGGATTTTATCTTTCATATAAAGGCCTATGCGGCCCTTACAGGCCATGGCATAAACCCCAAGACCCTGCCTCCTGATATCAGAAGAAACCTTGAAAAAGCTCGGCCAGACAAAGCCTATCTGTATATCAAAGACCAGGGGTTAATAGAGGAGCTGTTTTACAGATTCAAAGACTCATTAAGACCCCTGAAAGACAGCAATAAGCTTGGATTACTGGTCTTTCAGTACCCTCCCTGGTTCCGATATAACAGAAAATCAATGGACGAAATACTTAAAATAAAGACCTATCTTGAAGGGCTTTCATTAGGAGTGGAGTTCCGCCATGGTAGCTGGCTGACAGAAAAAAACCGGAAAGAGGTCTTAAGCTTTTTAGAAAAAAATCAATTAACCTACATTGTAGCAGATGAACCCCAGTTTGGCACCCTTGAAACCATACCCTATCTACCAGAGACAACCACGGAAATTGCCTACTTCAGATTGCACGGTAGAAACACTGAAAACTGGCTTAAAAAGGGAATTGAAACATCTCTTAGATACGACTACCTCTACTCAGACAATGAGCTAATGGAATTTGTGTCTGACATTAAGCGATTGTCAAAAAAGGCAAAAAGGGTCTTTGTCATGTTCAACAACTGCCATGGTGCATCAGCGGTAAAGAATGCCCTCAGACTTATGGAGCTACTCAGAAGTTAAATAACCTTTCATAAAGCCTTTTCCCTATCTCTTTAATCTGCTGATAATGCTCCAGCCTTTTAAGACAATTCTCAGGCAGGCCTTTTTCAGAAAGCATTGTGCCTGAAAGGGCGCCAGCCATGGCTGAAATTGTATCTGTATCCCCTCCAAGCCCAATGCAGAAATTGATCATCCTTTCAAAATCCCTTCCAAACCCTAAAAATGCGTAAATCGCAGTGGGTACCGATTCCGAGGCAGCTACACCTGTGCCCAGATTTTGTATAACCCACTCCTTTGTGACACTGTGTTTAAGTGCAAAATTCACCTTCTCTAACTTATCAGCAAATATATCTGTGTCTACCTTTGAGACAAGATATTCTGGAAGTTCTGATAGCTCATAACCCCTCATGACATAAGAAACCGCCAGGGCAACCACCCTTGCACCATCAATAGCAACCGGATGCACATGGGTTGCCTTAGAGGCCCTGATTACTGCCTCCTCCAGCCTCTCTTCATCACCGAAATACAATAACCCCAATGGTGCCACCCGCATGGCAGCCCCATTGCCATAAGAGCCTTCCGGGAACACCGACCTGACGGCCCTGTCCACAGGTATCCCCTGTCTGACAAGGGCCAGAACCCTGAGGGTGCCGGGGCCATAGCCCCTTTCCGGGTTGAGGCCTTCTGCAAAGTATTTGGCTACCAGGGATGTTTCCACATCTTCAAAATCAATTATGGCCCTCAAGAGATTGATCATCATCTCTGTATCGTCGGTATAACTCAATATACCATCCATACAGTCAATGGAATAATTACCTGGTGGCATACCTTCGAAAGGCGCTCCAAGGGCATCACCGAGGGCAAGTCCTAATAGACAGCCTGAAAAAACTTCAAATGAAGGGGTTGAAAGAGAGGTCATATCATCTGCTTTGTGGTGCCGAAGGGGGGATTCGAACCCCCACGGGGTTGCCCCCACAAGATCCTGAATCTTGCGTGTCTACCAATTCCACCACTTCGGCAGGTTATATGATATTATAATGGTTGTCACTTTTTACTTTCAACTTTGCTAATGGCCTCTTATATTTTATAATAACAAACAAAGACCCTATAAATAGTCAATATTTAGTAAAGAGGAGATTTTATTATGAAAAATCTTACCCACATCGATGAGCAGGGCAGGGCAAAGATGGTAGATGTCTCAGAAAAGCCCTCTACAGCGCGCGAGGCCGTGGCTATGGCAAAGATTTTAATGAAACCCGAAACCCTTCAGTTGATAATCGAAAACCGAATAGCAAAGGGTGAAGTCCTGCAGGTAGCACGCATAGCTGGTATTATGGCTTCAAAGAAAACCTCAGAGTTGATACCCCTGTGTCATCCCCTAAGCATCACAAAGGTGGATGTGGACTTTAATATCCTGCCCCAGGAAAACGCCATTGAGATACAGGCCCGTGTGAAAACTATTGGACAGACAGGAGTTGAAATGGAGGCCCTGACCGCAGTTACGGTTTCTGCCCTGACTGTTTATGATATGTGCAAGGCAGTTGACAGGGAGATGACCATAACCGAGGTGATGCTTCTTGAAAAACGTGGTGGCAAAAGCGGGGAATTCGTCCGGAAGAGGTAGGTCTTTTGAACCTGGTAAAGGGCTTTTTCCTGAAGAGACTCAACAGGTTTGTTGTTGAATGCTCTGTTGATGGTAAAAACACCCTTGCCTACCTGCCAAACCCTGGCAGACTTTTAGAAATACTACTACCAGATACTCCGCTTTATCTACACCCGGCCAGGGCCGGTAAAAAACTCCCCTATACCATATACGGTGCCCAGAAAGACAACAACATCATCATGCTTCATACCCATTATACAAATCATGTTGTTCGTAGACTCATTGATGAAGACCTTATAGAAGAATTACAGGGCTACAGGGTTGTAAAAGAAGAAATTCCCTTTGGTAACAGCAGGCTTGACTTTTTACTTGAGCGCAGGAACAAAAAGCTGTACCTGGAAGTAAAGTCCTGCACACTGTTTCACAAAGGCATTGCCATGTTTCCTGATGCCCCTACTGAAAGGGGGAGACGGCATCTTATTGAGCTGTCAAAGGCCCAGGCTGCAGCAGTTTTGTTTTTAATACACTGCCCGGATGTACAGGCCTTTTTTCCAGACTTTCATACAGACCTTGAGTTTGCACAGACCCTGTATTCATTGAGGTCGCGCCTGAAGGTACTGGCCGTCAAAGTAGGCTGGAACGAACAAATGGAGGTTTCTTCCGGGGCTCAAAAAGTAATGGTGGGGTTAGATCTGCTTGACAAAGAGCTTCAGGATTCAGGGGTTTATGCCATTGTCTTAAGGCTTGATAGTGCCCGCAGAATAAAAACAGGCTCTCTGGGAGAAATTCTGTACCCTGAGGGATACTATATCTATGTAGGCACTGCCAAAAAGGGCCTCCGTAAGAGGATAAACAGACACAGGGCAGCCCGGAAGAGGCTTCACTGGCATATTGATTATCTTCGTCGTTATTCCTCAGTGTTACAGGGCTTTGCTATCAGAGGCCCAGAACGAAACGAATGTGAACTTGCCGCGGCTATCAGAAGGCTCTCAGACTGGCAGATAGAGGGATTTGGCTCTACCGATTGTAACTGCCATGGGCACCTCCTTGCAATGGCAGAAAACCCACTTCAGTCAAAGAAGTTTATTGAAACAATACTTGATTTCAGGGTTGAAGGCCTCTTACATAAAATTAAAATTTGACCTCAGGTAATAATTAATTATAAAATAAGCTACATGGGGGAAAACAATAAAAGAATATTTGAACTTCAGGCCGAGGTTTGTAAGACCCTTACCAGCCCCAAAAGGCTTGAGATTATTCATGCCCTCAAGGATGGTGAGAAGACTGTAACCGAACTGGTTAATATCCTTGGGATACCCAAGGCTAATGTATCGCAGCATCTCTCCATCTTGAAAAACAAGGGCATCCTTAAGTCGCGCCGGGAGGGAGTAAACATCTTTTACAGCATTGCAAACCCAAAGGTAATTCAGGCATGTAACCTGATGAGAGAGGTCTTAACAGAGCAGCTCAAACAGCAGGAACTACTTTTGACCAAGCTCTAAAAGCCTCTCTTTCAGTTGTTTTATCCTGTCCCTTATCTCGGCAGCCCGTTCAAACTCGAGCCTTTTTGCAGCCTCTTTCATTTCTGCCTCCAGCCTCCTGATCTCCTCCTCGTCAACACTATAGTAGTCTTGCTCCGCCTCCTCTACAGCTGGTACAGTCCAGTAGTCAGCCTCGTAAATAGAGCTAAGAATATCCTTGATGTTGCTTTTTATGGTTTCAGGTTCAATGCCCTCTCGCCTGTTGTACTCGAGCTGGATTCGTCTTCTTCTTTCGGTCTCATCAATAGCTGCCTTCATTGAGCGTGTAACCCGGTCGGCATACAGAATAACCTCGCCATTTACATTCCTTGCGGCCCTTCCAGCTGTCTGAATAAGGGCCCTTTCCGAGCGTAAAAACCCCTCTTTATCTGCATCCATAACAGCAACCAGTGAAACCTCGGGCAGATCAAGCCCCTCTCTGAGAAGGTTTACACCTATAAGCACATCAAATTTGCCAAGCCTGAGGTCCCTTATGATCTCTACCCTCTCCAGTGTATCTATATCTGAATGCAGATACCTCGCCCTTATACCAAGCTCATTGTAATAATCGGTAAGGTCCTCTGCCATCTTTTTGGTAAGGGTGGTCACCAGCACACGTTCATTTCGTTTGATCCGTTTATGGATCTCTTTAAGCAGATCCTCTACCTGCCCTTCAATGGGCCTGACTATCATCTTGGGATCAACCAGACCGGTGGGTCTTATTATTTGCTCTACCACCCTGCCTTTGGACTTCCTGAGTTCATAGTCTCCGGGGGTTGCCGAAACGTATATGGCCTGATTAACCCTGTGTTCAAACTCCTTGAAGGTAAGAGGCCTGTTGTCCAGTGCTGAGGGTAATCGGAAACCATACTCTACAAGGGTCATTTTTCTCGAACGGTCTCCCTCGTACATTCCTCCAAGCTGTGGTATTGTCACATGGGATTCATCGACAACAATGAGAAAGTCCTCAGGAAAGTAGTCAATTAAGGTATAGGGTGGTTCACCAGGGGCCCTGCCACTTAGATGTCTCGAGTAGTTTTCAATTCCATGACAGTAGCCAAACTCCCTGAGCATCTCAAGATCAAATCTGGTTCGCTGCTCAAGTCTCTCTGCTTCAAGGGTCTTACCCTGCTTGAGAAAATACCTGAGCCGCTCCTCGAGCTCCTCTTCTATGGATTTAATAGCCCTTTCAAGCCTGTCCTTGGGGGTAATCCAGTGACTGTTTGGGTAAATAGCAATCTTGTTTAGGTTCCGAATCCGCTCACCAGTCAGTGGATCAAACTCAACGATCCTGTCAATCTCATCACCAAAAAACTCTATTCTTATTCCTTTGTCGAGCGAGAAAGATGGATAGACCTCCACTATATCACCATGCACCCTTATGTTGCCTCTTTTGAACTCACCTTCGGTTCTTTCATAAAGCATTTCCACAAGCCGCCTTACAATGGCATCCCTTTCAGTACGCATACCCTCTTCCACTATCAAATGCATGGCCATATAATCCTCTGGAGAACCTATACCGTAAATACATGAAACCGAGGCCACCACTATTGTATCTCTCCGTTCAAGTACGGCCCTGGTTGCAGAGTGACGCATACGGTCTATATCGTCATTTATCAGTGCATCCTTTTCAATATATGTGTCGCTCTGGGGAATGTAGGCCTCTGGCTGATAGTAGTCGTAATAACTTACAAAAAACTCCACTGCATTTTCCGGAAAAAACTCCTTGAACTCACCATAAAGCTGGGCCGCAAGGGTCTTGTTGTGGGCTATAACCAGGGTTGGGCGTTGGACCCGTGCAATCACATTGGCAATTGTAAAGGTCTTTCCAGAACCGGTTACACCAAGTAAGACCTGATGCTTGATGCCCTGCTCAATCCCCCTGGAAAGCTCATCAATCGCCTTTGGCTGGTCACCCTTAGGTTTGAAATCGGTTATTAATCTGAATTCACCCATAGAGGTTTAAAACCACAGAGGCCACAGAGTTTTACTGAGCACACAGAGACTTTTAATCTATTCAAAAAGTCTTTGCCTTCATCAGCGATTCATAGGCCTTGCAGAGCTCAACAAACTCGCTGTTTGAGCCTCCCTTGTCTGGATGGCATTTATGGGCAAGCTGTTTAAACCTCTTGGAAAGCTCCTTACGGCTCATCCTGTTGTACTCCTCCACAGTAAGGCCAAGCATGCTACAGGCCTTGCGAATACTCATGTCGGAGGATGTCTCCCTGGGTGGATAAAAGAACCTTGAGGTCCTGCCCCTGCCGTGACCCCGGCGCTGAGTGTGGGGCATAGGGAATTCGTTATCATAAAACATGATAAAGTATTTCACCAGATAGGGATGAAGACTGCTCCTTTTTTCGGGTATGAAACTGGTATCTGCATTTAAACGACAGAGTTCTTCTAAAAAGGCATCCTCCAGTTTGTCCCTGTTCAGGAAAACAGGTGTCCTTAAAGCGGTCTGTTTGTCTTTGAAGTACCTCTGCAGATCAAATACTGTATATACATAGCTCTTTAGCTGGTTCCTTTTTAGCTTTCTTTCCTCCTCATCAATAAGGCATTCTATCTCTTCCCTGCTTTTGTCTATCAGTATATTGAAAAACCTGTAGGGCCTTTTTTCAATGTCCGACTGGTCAAGGCTACCGAATCTGAGAAAATGCAGCCTTCGTTTGTCAAATATATGAATACCTGCCTGCATATCCCTGAGCCTGGACCTGCTTATATAACCATGGGATTTCTTTTTGTCGGGCTGACGAAGAACCATTCTCAGCCTCGGATTAACGAACTCCCACATCAGGGCCTCTAACTCAAAGGTGTCCACCTTGTAGCCCCTCTCCAGGATACTCAGCTCTATGCTTTCATGTATATAAAAGCTGTTTCCACCAGGATAGACTATGTATTTTTCTGGCTCAGGACCAAGCTCAAAAAGGGTTCGGGTCTTGAGCTTTCCATCCTCTGTAAAGCTCTCTTTTATGAAGTAGTGGTCCACACCATCGATCTTTTTTTTCTCTAAATACATGACACACCTCTTTTAAAAATCTTTAAAAAATTTAACACATCTTTTTATTATAAATTATGCCCCTGCCTTTTGGCTAACAATCAACTACCAGACCATAAAAAGTCGCTTTATGTTTTTTACCTCAGCCTTCAGGCTGTATCTTTCGGTCAGGTCCTTAAATAACACATCCCTGTATCTTGCAACCCTTAAATTACCACTACCATCAAGATAGATCCTTATAGAGCCATCCTGGTCAGTACGAAAGAGCTTAATGTTTCGCAACCTTTCAAGCACCTCTTTGTGGGGATGGCCATAACGATTGGATCTGCCCAGGCTTATTATCGCCATTTCAGGAGAGACCATCCTTAAAAACTCCTCTGTAGTTGATGTGTAACTTCCGTGATGAGGCACCTTTAAAACTGTAGCCCTTAGCATATTGCCAAGTTCTGAAAGGTCCTTTTCTGCATCAGCCTCTATGTCTCCAGTAAATAGCACAGACAGCAGACCTTCGGTGTATTTCATGACAAGGGAGTGGTTGTTTTCGTCATCTCCACTACGGTTGTAGTAGCCTCTGTAGGGGTGAAGAAACAAAAAGGCTGCCCTCTGTGTGCTTATTAAGTCTCCTGCCTCAAGGTGTCTTATTCTCCTGACCTCTGGCCGGGGATTATAAACAAGCTCTCCGTTGTCCCAGAGCTCTTCAACATCGAAGGACCTTATCAGGTGATAAACCCCACCTGCATGATCTGAACCTGCATGAGATAGAACAACTGCATCTATTTTATCCTTTCCCATATAAGCGAGATAGGCCTCTGTGACTTTTGCATTTGTACCGGTGTCCACAACCACTGTTTTGTTGTCTTCTGTCTCGATCACAGCCGAGTCAGCCTGGCCCACATCAAGAAAAGTCACCATTGGCCTCTGGAATTCATAAACTTTAAAAGATACAATTACAGAAAGAATAAGCCCTGACACTGCTAATACCACTGCCCGTCTCTTTTTCAAAAAAACAAACACTAACATTACATACCACCACATAATCACCGCCACAGGCAATGCCCTTATTTTTATAACCGCTCCTTTGTAGAGCGATACATACCTCACAAAATCGATAATTCCACTGGCAAAAACATCCAAAAAACCCGAAAGAGGGAATACACCAGCGACCAGATACACCAGGGCCGAAAACAACGAAACCGGTAGTAGCAGAAACCCAACCACAGGTGTAACCACCATGTTCATTGGTAACGATATCACCGACCCTCTGTGGAAGTAAAACACTGTCAGGCCAAGCGTGCCTACCAGGGCAGCAGCCGGCGTAACAAGCAACTTCAGGATATATGCCCTGGCCCGTGAAGGTCTATCTGATAGATATCCCCGAACCAGCTCAAAAGAGCCTCCTATAAACCATACTGCTGAAAAGGAAAGCAAAAATGAGGCACTGGCTATTGCAGCTGGATCTATAATCAGTATTATCAGTGCTGCACTCACCAGTGCATATCGCCAGTTACTGTGTTTACCATACAAAAGCCCCACCAGAAAAAACATAATCATAATAAAGGATCTGAGGGCTGGAATCCTTGCTCCAGAAAGCATCAGATAAAATACCAGAAAGGGTACGGTCATAAGGGCAGCATATTCATTAAGACTGAGACGCCCTGTTAACCTTATGAGGACTCTATAGGGTAACAGCCTTGCCATCTGTCGTATAACAAAAAAGACAATCAAAGCAAACAGCCCAAAATGGGTACCTGATATGCTCATTAAATGGGCCAGTCCAGTGTTTGAAAAGGCCCTGTAAAGGGCACCAGAAGCCGAATCCCTGTGCCCAATCAATATGGCCTTTAGAAGGGCTGCCACATCAGCATCGAAAAGCTCATCAAGTTTTCTGTAAAGCCTCCATCTGAGCTTATCACCAAGACCCTGAAAGCCTCTTGATGTAGGTTCTGAAAAGAGCCTCACCGGCCTTAATATCACAGTTTCGGAGGTCTTTATTCCTGGTGAGATACCATTAGAGTGTCTGTAAAGATGTACCCATCCCCAGACCCTCTGGTTAGGGCCAGGCATGGCGGGTGTGCTGAGATAGAAAGCCCCATACTCAATCGATGGCGATATTAACTCCACCTTCTGGAGATAGCCCCGACGGGTCCTCTTTGGCAGATCATCCGTTATAGCCTCTATATAAATCTCTGCTTCATTGGTATTAATGGCCAGTATTTCAGCCTCCTTAGCCTTTATATTCTCAAAATAGGTAAAACCATACAGAAAGCAGATCAGAAATGCTATGACAAGCAGAACAGGTCTTTCTACCCTTCTAAACAGCACAAATAGCACTGCCAGGAGTATCAGAAATACAGTTAAAGGAAAGTATCTGAAGAGCCAGGATGCCAGAAAACCACACAAAAAAGACAGAGGATAATAAAGCGGATCAGGCCCTCTTTTCATCAAACTCTTTTATAACCGAGGCAATCTCCTCAGCGATCTCCTCTATCATCTCCCTGTCGTTACCCTCCACCATAACCCTTATCTTGGGTTCTGTACCAGAGGGCCTTACCAGTATACGGCCGTTGTCATTGAGTCTCTTTTCTGCCTCAGATATTGCCTGCTTCACCTCTGGCAGTTTTACCACTTCTTTGTCCCTCACCTTTACATTTTTTAAAATCTGTGGATATAAGAAGATGTCTGATACCATTTCAGACAAAGGGATACCCTGCCTTTTCATCAGATGAAGCATCTGAAGGGCTGTAATTGGGCCATCACCGGTGGTGTTGTAATCAAGGAAGATGATATGCCCCGACTGTTCCCCACCAAGATTATATCCGCCCCTCACCATCTCCTCAACCACATATCTGTCACCAACTCTTGTTCTGACAACCGATATTCCCTTTCGTTTAAGATAGTGTTCCACACCCAGGTTTGTCATCACCGTTGTAACAAGGGCATTGTTCTTGAGACGGCCCTCCTTTTTTAACTCCACTGCCCAGAGGCTCATCACCAGATCGCCGTCTACCTCCTGCCCCTTTTCATCTACAAAGATTGTCCTGTCTGCATCACCATCATGGGCAATACCGACATGGGCACCTCTTTTCAGGACTTCCTCTTTAAGCTCTGTCACATTGGTTGAGCCACAGTGTCTATTTATATTTGTCCCATCGGGTGAGGTGTTTATTGCTATAACCTCGGCACCAAGCTCACTAAGCACAGTGGGTGTTATCTTATAGGCTGCTCCATTTGCACAGTCAATAACTATCTTCATACCCTCGAGGTTTTCACCCTTTGGGATGGTGGATTTTATAAACTCTATGTATCGGCCTGTAGCATCCTCCAGTCTGTAGGCCTTGCCAATCGAGGCATCAGAGGGTCTGTTTGCCAGATGGGTATCCACCAGAACCAGCCTTTCTATCTCCCTTTCAAGTTCATCGGGCAGTTTGAAGCCGTCATAAGCAAAAAACTTTATTCCATTGTCATCAAAGGGGTTGTGGGATGCTGAGATAACAATACCTGCATCAAGCCTCATGGTCCTTGTCAGAAAGGCCACCCCCGGGGTGGGTATGGGCCCTACAAGCAAGACATTCATTCCCATAGAGCATATACCTGCTGTAAGGGCACTCTCTATCATATAACCTGATATTCTTGTATCCTTTCCGATTAAAATCATATTACGACCAATATCTTTTCTTAAAAGTTTTGCTGCAGCCATACCAACCTTTAGCACTGTCTCGGGTGTCATTGGATGGCGATTTACCTTGCCACGGATTCCATCAGTTCCGAAAAGCTTCATCAGCTCCCTCCCTTTCTCAAATATCTTTTTTGGGCACAACTGTAATCTTTACCTCTTTAACACTTACCTGAAGTTTATCAAAATCATCCATTAGTTTAACACTAACGGTCTCTTCCGGCGTCAGGGCTGAAGCCTTAAGAGGTTCGGTATAGAGAAAATCTATATCCTTTAGCATAGTTGATGGCCCTGTTAACTCCACCACCCTTGGCGAAATCCTTAACTCGTAAAGGTCTTCTCTGAACTTATCGATAAACCTTACCCTCACAGGTACGGTCTTTTTTATGTTTTTATCCAGAACAACCTTTACACTTGAGGGTTTTATATCGGTAACAGTAAGAGCTGAGGGTATACGAATATTTTTCTTGCCTATTTTATAAATCCGCTCTCCTGGTGTCGCGCCTTCGAGATCGACCACCACCCTGATATCTCCGGGTTTTAGTGTTCTGAGTATCTGTTCACTTCCATAAACACTCAGTGTAACCCTGTCTATGTCCTTTTTTATAATTTCAAATCCCTGGGGGATGTTTATATACTCTATGGCTACATCCATGCTAATCTCGGTCATGCCCTTCTGGGATATGGTGTACCAAAGCAGCACAGCAAGCACGAGGGAAACTATCTTTAGGCCAAGATTTTTAGTAAAACGGTCTCTCACTTCTTACTCCTTTTTTCAGTAAACATCTCGGTAAGAAAGTCCCTGAGTGTACCCATATCAACGGGGGACTCAAGCTTGTCGTCGTAAGCAATAGAGATAATCCCCGTCTCCTCAGATATAATAATTACCACAGCATCAGTTTCCTCGGTTATTCCCAGGGCAGCCCTGTGTCTGGTACCAAGAGATTTACTGATATCTGTTCTGAATGTAATTGGCAAAAAGCAACCAGCCGCAACTATCCTCTCGCCTCTTATGATTACTGCACCATCATGAAGAGGTGAGGTCGGATGAAAGATGCTTAAAAGTATCTCCTTGGAGACCTTTGAGTCCAGAGGGGTGCCAATCTCAATATAATCATTCAAAGAGATATCCCTTTCTATAACAATAAGGCCACCGATCTTTCTGTTTGCCATAGATACTGCAGCACGCACAATCTCATCGAAGGACTTTAACTCAGAGGCCGAGGCAAGCTGGGGAAAAAAAGGACTCTCACCCATACGAGCAAGGGCCCTTCTGATTTCGGGCTGAAAGATTATTATCAGTGCAAGAACAACCTGTGCCCAGAAGCTCTGAATTATCCAGTACATGGTATGTAGTTCAAGGAGGTCCGATAAAAACAGGGCAACCAGCAACACCCCCAGCCCCATCAACATCTGAACAGCCTTGGTACCCTTTATCAACAGAAGCAGCCGATAAATCAGGTAGGAAACAATCAGGATATCAAGTATGTCCTGCCATCTTATATGACGGATCAAATCATACATACTTTTATGGCTATAATTAAGGCCCCCTCTCTGCCTTTTTTAGCGCCTCGAATCCCTTCAGCCCAACAGTTGGCACAAATAGGGTCTTTAAATTTTAACATAGTTTTCCATAAGTTAGCCAGAAAATACAGTATTCAATAGTGTATAATATTGCTTAAATGATCAGTGAACTTCTGAGAAAACTACCTTCAGTAGACGAGTTACTTAAGAGCCCTCCTTCCAGCAAATGGCTTTCTGAGTATCCGCGACATTTTGTGCTAAAGGCCATAAGGGCTGTGCTTCAGCAATACAGAGAGATGATCCTCAATGGCAAACTCCAGGACTTAGAAAAACAACACCTGCTAACGGAAATTGAGAAACAGATAAAACTGATCTCTGGCAAAAGCCTTAAACCTCTCATAAATGCAACCGGTGTGGTAATACATACGAACCTGGGCAGGGCTCCTCTTGCAGAGGAGGCCCTGCAGAATATTATTGCTGTATCAAAGGGGTATAGTAATCTCGAGTTTAATCTCTCCACTGGTAAAAGAGGAAAGCGTTACGACCATATCAGCGGCATACTGCGTGACATTACCGGTGCTGAGGATGCCCTGGTGGTCAACAACAATGCCTCGGCAGTTCTTCTTAGCCTGAGTGCACTGGCCCGTGGAAAGGAGGTAATTGTTTCAAGAGGAGAACTGGTTGAAATCGGAGGGTCTTTTCGGATTCCAGATGTGATGCTTCAAAGTGGAGCCATTCTCAAGGAGGTCGGTACCACCAACAAGACCCATCCACAGGACTATGAGCAGGCTATATCAGAAAGCACCGCTTTACTATTAAAGGTTCATCAATCAAACTACCGCATAATTGGATTTACAGAAGATGTCGCAATAGAAAGGTTAGTAAACATTGCCCACAAAGCAGGGTTACCACTGATGTACGATCTTGGAAGTGGATGTTTTATTGACCTGAGGCCTCTTGGAATAACTGAAGAGCCTGTGGTTGCTGAGGTGGTAAGAAAAGGGGTTGATATCGTTACCTTTAGTGGCGATAAACTCCTTGGAGGCCCTCAGGCGGGTATTATTCTTGGAAAAAGAGAGCTTATAAAGCAAATTTCCCGTCATCCGCTGACACGGGCTGTAAGAATTGATAAGCTCACCCTTTCTGCCCTTGAGGCCACCCTGCATTTATACCTGGATACAGAAAGGGCAAAAGAGGCAATCCCCGTACTATCCATGCTCTTTCAGGACATTAAAAGAATAAAAAACAGGGCCCAGAGGCTTGCCAGACTTCTACGAAAGGAATTTCAAGACATCACAGTCAATGTAGTTGCCGACAATTCTCAGGCAGGCGGGGGGTCGCTGCCTGAAATAAGCCTTCCCACCTATGTGGTCTCGGTTGAAAAGAAGGATATGCCTCCTGATAAATTAAAGAAGGCCCTTCGTGGCTCAAACCCTCCTGTTATAGTTAGAATCCGGGACGATCAGGTGGTGCTTGATATGAGAACCGTTCAGGACAGGGAAATTCCACTTATTATTAAATCTTTTAAAGATATATTTTCCTCAGCCTGAATTAACTTGACAAAAAAGATGTTTCTTGTTACTTTTATAATGGTTTTGAAAAGGCTTTACAGAGAGGGTCTTCGGGGCATAACCCAGCAGTCTCCCGGGGAGTTTTCAAACCTGATCAATTCAGAGGCTGCATTTTAACAGCCCATAAATACCAAAACTTCAAGGAGGTGAAGATCTATGACCAAAGCGGAGCTGATTGAAAAAATTGCCTCTGATGCCGGTTTATCCAAGGCTGACGCTTCAAGGGCCCTGGAGGCAACCCTTGAAAATATTAAAAAGGCCTTAAAAAAGAACCAGAAGGTAACACTTGTAGGCTTTGGTACCTTTTCGGTTTCCAAACGTAAGGCAAGGAAGGGGAGAAATCCACAGACAGGAGAAACCATAAAAATTCCAGCAACAAAGGTTCCAAAGTTTACACCGGGAAAGGCCTTAAAGGACGCCATAAAATAATCCTTTCTATTCTACCTCTAAGAGGAGGGGAAAGTGTTAGTAGAATTCAGTATCGTTCCCATTGGTGTAGGCACCAGCCTCAGTGAGTATATTGCAGAGGTTTTAAAGGAGGTCGAAGAAAGCGGCCTACCATATAAAATAAACCCAATGGGAACCTGTGTTGAGGGGGATTGGGAAGAAGTTATGGCACTCATAAAAAGATGTCATAGGATTGTAATGAAAAAGGCAGACAGAGTAATAATCAACATCAAGATCGACGATCGCAAGGACAAGCCTCTTCATCTTGATGATAAGATTCAGTCAGTCGAGAAACGACTCGGAAAAAAATTAAAAAAATAGGAGGTTAGGTAAATGGCTGAAAAGATTACACTCAGTGTAATTAAGGCAGATGTAGGTGGTTATGTTGGACACTCAAGCATTCATCAGAATCTTATTGATGTTGCCATGGAAAAGCTCTCAAAGGCAAAAGACTCGGGCATGCTGGTTGACTTCCATGTAACCAGGGTTGGCGACGATCTGGAGCTGATAATGACCCACGAGCGAGGTACTGATAACGAAGAGATTCATCAGCTTGCATGGGATACCTTTTTAGCAGCAACAGAGGAGGCCAAAAGACTGAAACTCTACGGTGCCGGTCAGGATATCCTGTCGGATGCCTTTTCCGGTAATATCAAGGGAATGGGGCCTGGTGTTGCTGAAATGGAGTTTGTCGAGAGAAAGTCGGAACCGGTTATTGTTTTCATGGCAGACAAGACATCCCCTGGTGCCTGGAACCTTCCACTTTACAGGATGTTTGCCGATCCATTCAACACCGCAGGTCTGGTTATTGACCCCAAGATGCACGAGGGTTTTCAGTTTGATGTTGTTGATGTGTATGGCCATAAGGCCATTATGATCTCCTGTCCAGAGGAGATGTATGATCTTTTAATGCTCATCGGTGCCATGAGACGTTTCATGATCAGAAGGGTGTACAGAAAGGATGGTGAAATCTGTGCTGCTGCGTCTACACAGAAACTAAGCCTCATTGCAGGTCGTTATATAGGCAAAGACGACCCCGTGCTTATAGTCCGTTGCCAGTCCGGTATGCCTGCAGTGGGTGAGGCACTCGAGCCATTCTCCTTCCCGCACATAGTTGAGGGATGGATGAGAGGTAGCCATCATGGCCCGCTTATGCCGGTTGCCTTCCACGAGGCAAACCCTTCAAGGTTTGATGGTCCACCAAGGGTTATCGCTGCTGGTTTTCAGATTGCAGACGGTAAATTAATTGGACCAAGAGACCTCTTTGATGATCCATCCTTTGACAGGGCAAGACAGCTTGCCAATGAGTTTGGTGACTATCTAAGGGCCCATGGGCCGTTCGAGCCCCACAGGCTGGGTCTTGACGACCTTGAATACACTACCATGCCCGAGCTTATGAAGAAACTCGAATCAAGGTTTAAACCTGAATAAAATAAGTTCAAGGGGCGTATCCTTTTTGGATGCGCCCTTTTATTTCCCTCCAGTCTTCAACAGTCTCACACCCTTCTGATTCCTTAAAACTGAAACACCTGTCAACATCAGATAAAAAAGAACCTAAAACATCAGACGAATCTACTAAAGCGGTAATACTTACACCTTTGGTTTTCAGTGTCTTGAACTCCTGGGGATCAAAATTAACCACCACCGACTCAGGAAGCCCCTTTTCCCGGAGCCACTGCTTCAGTTTATGGATTGCAGGCAATAAAGTGACATAAACTATCCTGTAATGCCCTTTTAGCTCCTTCAAAACCTCACGGGATCCATCCTTCAGTTCACCCAGAAAGGGAATATTAAAAACCACCCCTTCAAGCTGAACCAGCACCAGCCTGTCCTTGACGCCAAGCACCATAACACTGCAGTAACAGGTGTCATCATCTGACCTGGCCTTAATCCTGTAAAGACCAGCCCTTTTAAACCTTTGTTCTAAGTATGCATAACCATCGCCACCACTTAATGTCCTGCCAATAAGTCTATTATTGAGGTAGAACCTGACTATCCGGCCACCTTCCGGGAAAAACCTCCCCCTTGTCTGTGCCCCCACAAAAAACTCCTGATTTTTGAAGACCACCGAGTCAGAGCAGATTATCTCAGCTGTAGAAACATTAAAAGGCAAAGATATCAGCAATAAAACTGATATAAGGGTTATCAGGCAATTAAAAACCACCATGAGCCGCCATTACACCAATAAAAACAGCAAGCAGACTTATACCCATAACGAACCAGTGGAATACTGTAAGTGTATAGAATACCTTGTTGGTGGCATGCTGGGCCTCACCTTTGAATATAAATTTAAACAGCTTTGCCTCGAAAAGCAGGATCAGTACATATAAGAGCCAGACGATTAACATTACAGTAGGACCAATCCCCTGCATGGTAAAAAGGATCCTCCACTCACCTGTATGGCCTAATAAGGCAATACCCGTAATTCCAACCAGGGCAACCATACCTTTAGCAATCTTTGCAAATCTGTGCTCAACACCCTGGAAAAACAGAACCTTCTCAAGGGAATTCTCCATCCTTAAAATCATGGGAAAAACAATCATGGTTACAAAGGCCACACCACCTATCCAGATTACCACTCCGACTACATGCAGGGCTGTCATTAAACCTAAGACCATAACGAGAACCTCCTTAGTTTAGTATTTATTTTAATTTTAGTCTTTTAATTTATATTAGGCAACTCCAAAATAAATTTTTTGATTGTTTTTTGCTGAATTAGTAACTAAAATGGTAAAATTAAATTGTACAGGTTTTGTGTTGAAATCGGGTTATTTTCATAAAAACAGACCTTGGGCTATCAACATATAAATAGGTACATCTATTCTATCCACGAAGAGTGTGGCATTTTTGGGGTATATGGTCATCCTGAAGCCTCTAACCTTACCTATTTAGGTCTTCACGCCTTACAGCATCGTGGCCAGGAGGGTGCTGGAATATCCTCATCCGATGGTAAACAGATCTACACTGAGAAGGCCATGGGTCTTGTGACCGATATATTTACTGACCGCAGACTAAAGCGCTTGCCCGGATATATAGCTATCGGGCATAACCGATACTCAACAACCGGTAGCAGCTCGTTAAAAAATGTTCAACCTATAGTGGCCAACTTTTCTCTTGGCACAATTGCCATTGCCCATAATGGAAATCTGGTTAACGCCGACGAATTACGAAACCGTTTAGAAGAAGAGGGAGCTATCTTTCAATCAAGCTCCGATTCAGAGGTTATAGTCCATCTTACTGCTCATGCCCGATCGGATTCCTTTAAGCAAAGGCTAATATATGCCCTTCAGGAAATCTCTGGAGCCTTCAGCCTGCTTGTAATGAGAGAAAAGGAGCTAATAGCTGTTCGGGACCCCTATGGAGTTAGGCCATTGTGTTTAGGTAAGTTCGACGGAGCCTATGTCATCTCTTCAGAAACATGCGCTTTCGACCTCATTGGCGCAGAATACATAAGAGATATAGAGCCAGGTGAGATGCTTATAATAAATGAAAATGGTCTTGAGTCCATACAGGCCCTTACCAGTAAAAGAAGGGCATTCTGTATATTTGAATTTATTTACTTTGCCCGTCCAGACAGCTACATATTTGGTGGAATAAATGTAAATGAAATCCGTAAAGCCCTTGGCCGTCAGCTTGCAAGAGAGTCCCATATAGATGCCGATCTTGTAATACCAGTGCCTGATAGCGGAATGCCAGCAGCTATTGGTTATGCTGAGGAGGCTGACCTGCCCTTTGACCTGGGCCTTATCAGAAACCATTATGTGGGTAGAACATTTATTGAGCCCAAACAGTCTATAAGACATTTTGGTGTTAAGATCAAGCTAAATCCAGTACGAAAAATCCTTCAGGGCAAAAGGGTCGTCGTTGTTGACGACTCCATTGTGAGGGGGACAACCAGCAAGAAGATAGTTAAGATGATCAGGGAGGTTGGCGGAGCCAGAGAGGTCCACATGAGGATCAGCTCTCCACGGACTATTGGGCCTTGCTTTTATGGAATAGACACACCTACGAGAAGAGAATTGATCGCCTCAAGTCATCTTGTGGAGGAGATACGAAAATATATAACCGCCGATTCCCTTTCTTATCTCTCTGTTGAGGGGTTGCGTTCCTGCGTGCCTAATCCTGACGACTACTGCTATGCCTGCTTTACCAATGACTATCCTATCAGCTTCCCAGGTGAGCATTTATTACAGATGGAGCTGTTTTCAGTATAAATACCTGGTTTCAATGATGCTAAAGTTTAAGGAGGCTTGAAATGACAAAAAAAATAAGGCCCTTCCTCGTCTTAATTTTTTTGTTTGTATCTGTCTACAAAGTCGAGACAGCCACCATAACCATTGATACTCTGGATCCGGGAGTCTCCTTAACTGTCAACAATACAATTGCTTCTGAAGGAAGTGTATTTTATTTTACCGATGGAAGGACGGTAGAGTTAAAAACCTCCTATAATGGAAAAACTTACATCGATGTTATTGAGTCCAATTACGACATAAACATCAGCGTACACGCTGTTGATTACAGCACTCATCCAGGAAAAATCATTTATCTGGATACAGATCTAAACTATACCCCTTACGATATATTTATTATTACAAGCAGTGATGCGTCTAATATATTTGAGTTTGATTTTAGCTCACCACCTGCCAGTGATGCAGTTAAAATAATTGGGTTTCATGCCATGGTGCCATATGCTCAGATAAATAAGCTGGGCGA
>JAADIE010000002.1 GCA_013151495.1 Nitrospirota bacterium
ATTGGTGCATAAACAGAAAAGATCATACGGACAAAAATATGATCTAACCAGAATACCATTTCACGGACAATCTATTTTGATCTAACGGGTTTAATACCAAATATAGAGTACTTGCCTACAGAACAATAAAACTTGTAAGATTGACTTACACCTATGAAACCAATTTTATCCGCAATCGTAATAACAAAAAACGAAGAAAAAAACATCAAACGATGCCTGAGCGGACTTCTGTGGTGCGATGAGATTATTGTGGTCGACTCTGGTAGTACCGACAACACCCTGGAGATTGCTAAAGGCTTTACAGATCGTATTTATGTTGAAAACTGGAAAGGCTACGGACCTCAAAAGCAGTCTGCCCTTGAAAAGGCACGGGGTGAGTGGGTTTTTAGCATAGATGCCGACGAGGTTGTAACAGAAGCACTTTCAGAGGAGATAAAAAAGACTGTTTCTGACACCACCAGAGCCGGCTTTTACATCCCCAGAAAAAACTTCTACAAAGACAAATGGCTTCGGCACGGAGGACAATACCCGGACTATGTGCTGAGGCTTTTCAGGCGAGGCTCTGGCAGATTCAGCCCTTCAATGGTTCATGAAAAGGTGATCATTGATGGCCCCTGTGGAAGGCTAAAAGAGCCTTTGCTACATTACACCTTTCAGGATCTTTCATCACTTATAGACAAAATTAACAAATACTCAAGCCTTTCTGCGAAAGAACTCTTTCAGGCTGGCCGGCGGTGCGGGGCACTAAGCCCATTCATGCATTTTCTATCATTTTTTATAAGAGATTATATCTTAAGGCTTGGTTTTCTGGATGGCATTGAGGGGTTCAATGTCGCTTTCGTGAAGGCCCTGGGAATATACCTTAAGTATGCAAAGTTAAGGGATATGACGAAATAAATTGTGCTATATTAAAGTAAAGACTGTTTTATACTTAAAATTGCAAAATTTATGATATCTTAATTGAACAACAATAGAGGAGGCTACTATGAAGTATCGTGTAATAATTGAACAGGACGAAGATGGCATGTTTATAGCTGAAGTTCCTTCTCTACCAGGTTGTATTTCTCAGGGGAAAACAAGGGCAGAGGCATTAAAAAATATTCAAGAGGCAATAGAGGTTTATATTGAAAGTTTAAAGGCTCATAATGAACCAATACCACCATCAATAGATGAAGAAATTGTAGAGGTTGCAGTTTGAGCAAACTACCACTGATATCAGGGCGTGAGGTTGTAGCTGCACTATCAAAGATAGGCTATCAAAAAGACAGACAGAAAGGTAGCCATATAGTATTAAGACAAATTGACTATCCACATAGACGTATTGTCGTTCCAGATAATCGGGAAATAGCAAAAGGTACATTGAGGAAAATCATTAAACAAGCCGGGTTAACAGTTGAAGAATTTATACAACTGTTATAATAACCTCTTAAAAGCCTCTGGCAAGAATCCTATAATATCTCCTGCTGTCATTGAATATTCAGTAAGCCCTTCTGAGGCAAGATCACCCGAAAGACCATGGATATAAACACCTGCTATTGCTGCCTCCTCTGGTATCAGACTTTGGCCGATAAGTGAGGCCACAATGCCTGTTAGCACATCACCTGAGCCTGCGGTTGCCATGCCCGGGTTGCCGGTTGAGTTAATAAACTGTCTGCCCTCCGGAGTTGATACCAGTGTTGGTGCACCTTTTAAAACAAGCACCGCACCGGTATCTACTGAAAACTGAGCAGAAACACCCAGTCTGTTTGAAAGAAGCTCATCCTTTTTAATACCTGTAAGTCTTACCATCTCGCCAACATGAGGAGTTAGAACCACAGGAGAACGCATACTACCCAGAAGTCTTTTTATACCATCGTAGCCTATTTCTGAAAGGGCATTTAAGCCATCGGCATCCACTACCATTGGTACAGGAGAAACCCTCACAAGTTCTCTGACCATCTTCCATGTTTCTGGATTTTTTCCAAGCCCAGGCCCTATGGCAAGCACATCGGCACGTTCATGAACAAAATCAAGTATTTTATCAAGTGCCTTTTCAGCTATTGTGCCATCTGGATTTGATGGAAGTGTAAGCATCATCGCCTCCACCACATTGCCCATCAGGGCTATGGCTGCTGGCTCGGGCAGGGCAATTGTTACAAGTCCGGCTCCTGAGCGAAGCGCTGCCCTGGCTGCCATCAATGAAGCACCTGTTTTTCCAACCGAGCCACCCACCACAAGCACATGACCATAATCGCCCTTGTAAGTGTCTGAAGCCCTCTCTATTATAAGGTTCTGCACAAGGGCTTCCTCAACAAGTTCTACTTTCAGGGAATCAGAGTCGGTAAGATGTGGTAGGAAACCAATGTCCTCTACATGAAGTAGCCCGGTGTATTCAGCACCAGGTGGTAGAAGATGACCTATCTTTGGAAGCCCAAAAGTCACGGTCTCATCTGCCATTATTGCATCACCCATTATCTGGGCATTGTCTGAGGAGATACCCGTTGGTATATCCACCGAAAAGACATACATGGCATTGGAGTTAATCAGTTTTACTATCTTTAGCAGATTTTCTCTCAGTGTCTTGTTAAGCCCTGTGCCTATTATGGCATCTACCACTACAGAGTCTTTCAGGTCTTTTGCAGTTGGAGCCTTGTTTATATTTACCTTTATGTTGAGCTTTTTTAGAATATTCAGCTGAGCCCGACAATCGGGGCTGAGTTTATCCTCAGGGGAAAGCAAAAAGGTCTTTACAACATACCCTGCTCTCAGAAGTTCCCTTGCTATTACCAGACCATCACCACCATTGTTACCACCACCTGCAACCACAGTGATCGGCTGTTCTATAGAAAATCTATCTTTAATCCTCCGAACCACTGACAGGCCTGCCCTTTCCATAAGAACCATTGAGGGTATTCCTATTTCTTCAATGGTTATCCTGTCTATTTCCCTCATCTCAGCTGCAGTAACAACCTTCATTCCATACCTCCTGTTTATTTGTCGTAATCTCTGCACTGTCGTTAGCAGCCCCCAGTAAAGGATTTGTTATCACTTTGTTCTAACAGTTTTAGCTTTTAGAGGAAATCTTTCAGGATGTTCTATAATTTCTAATGTCAGGTCGATATCCAAGTCTGGCCAGTAAAAATGTCCTGGTGAAATTTCTTGTACGTTTAATATTTTATTAATTGATACATCTTTAAACCATGGGAAATCTTCGTAAGACAGGAACAACTCTTTATCTCCAGCTAATAACCATATTCCATGACTAGAAATATTTGTTACCTCAACTTTTAAACCATTCCTGCCAAGCTGTTTTGATTTCATCATAATGCTCCTCTAAAATACCCTCAATTTCTTTTAATTGTTTTCTAGTAAGTTTATAGTTTTTAGCAAGTTCTATTTCGGGCTCTAACCAGAACTTGGCCTCTCCATCTGCACAATATATATGAACATGCATTCGAGGCTCTTCACGGGAAAAGAAAAAGAACCTATAACCTTTCTCATAAAAAATAGTTGGACTCATACAACAATTCTAACATAATGGATCACGTTTCTCTATCACTACAAAAGCCACTGCATAATCGCCATCGTGGCTCAGGCTTAGATGAACCTCTTTGTTAGTTGATATCATTCCTAATATCGATTCAGCCTTACCGTGTAACCTTAAAACTGGAGCACCTGAGCTATCGTTAACTGTTTCAATTTCCCTCAGAGATATGACCTCAGTGGTCGAAACAGCCTTTATAAATGCCTCCTTGGCAGCAAACCTCGCAGCCAGCGAGGGATAGGGATTTACCTTTTTAAAGCAGTATTTCCTTTCCTGTTCTGTAAAAACCCTCTCAAGAAACCTATCACCCCATCTTTGAACTGCTTCCCTGATTCGGCTAATTCTGACTATATCAACACCTATTCCATGAATAGATCTTTTGTTCATTACTCTATTAATGCCTTCATCTCTCTTACTGCCTGCTCAATTCCGACAAGCACGGCCCTTGAAATAATGCTATGGCCAATGTAAAGCCCCCTTAATTCTTCAATCTCAGCAATTGGCCTTACATTATAATAAGTAAGGCCATGGCCTGCGTTTACCTGAAGTCCCAGGTCATGGGCAAACTTTGCGGCTTCGACCACCCTGAGTAGTTCATGTTTTTGATGGCTACCCTTTGCGTTTGCATACATACCTGTATGGATCTCTATCATATCTGCACCAATCTCCTTTGATACATCGATGTCCATTGGATGGGGATTAATAAAGAGGCTAACGGGTAACCCTGCGTCATGAAGCCTCTGTATTACATCTTTCAAGTGTTCCTTCTGCTCAATCACATTCAGCCCTCCTTCGGTGGTTAGCTCCTGACGTTTCTCCGGTACCAGCGTAACTAAATCAGGCTTAACCTCGGTGGCAATCCTTACCATCTCATTGGTTGCCGCCATTTCAAGGTTAAGCTCAACAGGAACCACCTCCCGCAGTAATCTAAGGTCCCTGTCCTGAATATGACGGCGGTCTTCCCTTAAGTGAACGGTTATCCCATCGGCACCACCAAGAATGGCAAGGGTGGCAGCCATCACTGGGTCGGGCTCGAAGGTCATCCTTGCCTGTCTTACTGTAGCGACATGGTCAACATTTACTCCAAGATGCATACCTTTATGTCCTCCTTTTGTATAAAAATTATAAAACCAAAGTGTGCATATAGAGATACATGAGCAGGTGATATAACCTTTGAACGGATTAAATTTTCTTAAAGCTCGCCGTGATGGTGAGCTTAGAAAATTTCCTCGGGGCAGGCCATGGATGGCCTGCGAGAATGAGTGAAAAGGTTATATCACCTGCCATTCAACCTCACCCCATAATCTCCTGTGCCTTTTTTCTCCCTGCCTGAAAGGCCTTTTTGATCTTCTCTGGTTTAAACTCAAGGCTATCCATGTACTCCCTGTCAGGCTCGAATACCTTCATCTGAACATATTTCATTGACTTCTTCATATGGGGAAATTTAACTTTTGAGAAAATCTTTTTCATTGTTTCATCATCAAGATACTGGGAAAGCTGTTTTTTGAGGTTCTCGGTCTGTTTTATGTATTCGTTAATTTCGGTGGCATACTTCAGGTCTTCTATATAAATCTCGGTAGTCATTATCTCTACAGAGCGTTTGAGTATCTCCAGTATATTGTCGGTTTCAGAGGTCGACACCTTTTTAATACTCAATGGTGAAGAAAGCACTACATAGACCTCATCGGTGCCATCCTTTTCTGGCAACTCTTTCAATGCCTTGAAGGCATCCTGAAGAGGTGTTATATTTCGCACTCCACCGTCAACATAGAGTTTGCCCTTATGCCTTACAGGACTGAATATCACAGGTATAGCTGTGCTTGCAAGCACAAATTCCTTAAGTGAAGGGCTGTCCTGGTTCACAGCTATATACTCTCCGGTATTTAAAGAGACAACCCCGATTCGAAACTGTACGCCCGAATCTTTTATCTCCTTTTCATTAAGATTCTTCTGGATCTTTTCCTTTAATGGGCTGTTATCGTAAAGGGCAACGAGACGAAAAAAGTTCCAATCGAGCCTCCTCAGGTATATGTCGTCGTCTGATTCAATGCTAAACCATATCTGCTTTAATTGCTCTAATTTTTCCTTTAACCCATCATAACCCTTTCCCTGACTCAAGAAAGAGGCATTAAGTGCACCCGTTGAAACACCACAAATTACATCGAAATAAATACCCCTGTCATTTACAAGATAATCCACCACACCAAGCTCAAAGGCGCCTTTTGCGCCACCACCACTTAAAACCAAAGCCCTGTTACCCATGAGTTCATCTCCTTTAATTCTTATAATTTTGTTTAGTGTAATCTACCACTTTGCCTATGCTTAAATTTATTAGAAGATATAAAGCCCCATGTCCGATTACCATTCTGGCTAAGATATCAGTCTCTCTCCTTTATCTTTAATAATGTTCCCCTTTTCTTTGCTCCATATCGAAAGATGGTTACCCCTTTACAGCCCTTCTCATAAGCAAGCAGGAATGCCTTTGCAACATCATCTGGTGTTGCTTCCTCGGGCATGTTAATTGTTTTTGACACCGCATTGTCTGTATATTTCTGAAAGCTCGCCTGCATCTCGATATGGTCCTCAGGTGGAATCTCATGGGCAGTAATGAAAAGTGCCTTTATATCCTCTGGCACTCCTTTCAGTCCCTTAAGATTACCCCTTGAAACCACTACCCTTTCAAGCCTTTTATTATAGAAACCTCTCTTTTTAGCAAGCTGGAAAAAGTATTTGTTTATCTCTGTAAATTCACTGTCTAAAATCATTCGCTTATAAGCAAGAGCAAAGAGAGGTTCTATGCCGCTTGAGCAGTCGGCAATTAGAGAAAGCGTACCTGTTGGTGCAATGGTAGTTGTAGTAGCATTTCTTAGCTCTGGACCACCCTTTAAGTCGTATACAGAGCCTTTGTAATTAGGGAAAACTCCCCTTTGTCTGGCAAGCTCAACTGATGCCTCCTTTGAAGAACTTTGAATGAATTTCATTATCTTTCTTGCCAGTTTGAATGCCTTTGTTGAGTTGTAAGGTATCCCCATCAGCACAAGCATGTCAGCCCATCCCATAACTCCAAGGCCGATCTTCCTGTTACCCTTATGCATACGCTCAATCTCTGGCAGTGGATATTTATTGGCATCAATGCAGTCATCTAAAAACCTGACGGCAATGAAAATGTCTTTTCTTAATGCATCAAAATCAATAAATGGGCTTCCGGTGTTATCAATGATTGTGTTTCGAACATATTTTGAGAGATTCAAGGAGCCAAGCACACATGCCTCGTAGGGAAGCAGGGGTTGTTCACCACAGGGGTTGGTGCTTTCGATCTGGCCAATGTGAGGTGTAGGGTTTGCTCTGTTTATACGATCAATAAAAACCACACCAGGGTCACCAGTTTCCCATGCACTTTTTACTATCTCATTAAAGACATCCCTTGCCCTGAGCTTACCCACCACCTTACCTGTTCTTGGATTGATCAGTTTGTAGTGGGTATCTCTCTTTAATGCCCTCATGAAGGCATCGGTAATTGCCACCGAGATGTTGAAGTTTTCAAGCTCTCTCGACTGCCGTTTAACCCTTATAAAATCAAGGATATCCGGATGATCAACCCTGAGGATGCCCATATTAGCACCCCTTCGGGCCCCACCTTGTTTGATTACCTCGGTGGCTGTATTGTATATCTTCATGAACGACACGGGTCCGCTGGCAATGCCACCCGTAGATTTCACTATGTCTGCCTTTGGCCTGAGCCTTGAAAAACTGAAACCCGTTCCACCACCGCTTTGAAGTATTAAGGCAGCATTCTTTAAGGTATCGAATATCCCTTTCATTGAGTCATCAACAGGCAAAACAAAGCAGGCTGCAAGCTGACCAAGCTCCTTGCCGGCATTCATAAGGGTTGGAGAGTTTGGAAGAAACCTGAGGCTGGTCATTATCTCAAAGAACTGTTCGGTCCAGTAATCAACATCCTCTCCATAAAGTGCCTCTGTTGATGCTACATGGGAGGCCACCCTCTTGAACATCCCCTCAGGGGTTTCAATTACCCTTCCCTTCTGGTCCTTAAGTAGATACCTTGCCTTTAGAACCTTGAGGGCATTTTCTGTAAGCTTTAGCATAGATAAATTATACAATAAATAATAAACTGTATAGCCATAAAAGTAGTTGGATATTGCCTTTAACCAGTCAATTAATTAAATTAGTTATAATATCTAACATCATGACCAGAGACGAAGCTTACATTAAGCGCGCAATTGAGCTTGCTCGCAGGGCAGCAGGGCATACAAGCCCGAATCCGATGGTGGGCGCTGTATTGGTAAAAGGCGGCCGGGTGATTGCTGAAGACTACCATCGTGCACCCGGCACACCCCATGCCGAAGCCCTTGTGCTGAGAGAGGCAGGCCCGAAGGCAAAAGGCGCCACCCTTTATGTAAGCCTTGAGCCCTGTTGCCATACAAAAAAGCGCACTCCACCATGCACAAAGGCAATAATTGCCTCAGGCGTTAAAAAGGTGGTTGTTGCCATGGTAGACCCAAACCCTCAGGTCTCTGGCAAGGGAATCAAAGAACTGGAAAGGGCAGGGATAAAGGTGGTCTCGGGGGTATTAGAAGAAAGAGCAAGAAAGCTAAATGAGGCATATATAAAATACATTACTCAGAGAGTTCCCTTTGTAACCCTGAAGGTTGCAATGACACTGGATGGTAAGATTGCACTCCCCACTGGCGAGTCAAAATGGATAACCGGAGAGAGGGCAAGAAGGATTGTGCACCGCATGCGGGCTGCATCTGATGCCATCCTCACTGCAATAGGCACAGTAAAGGCAGACAATCCTCAATTGACTGCACGTCTGAGGGGAGCCAAAAGCCCTATCAGGGTGGTAATAGATCCGGAACTTGAAACACCTCTTGAGGCAAACATACTTAAAATGCCACCGAAAACAATTCTTGTTACAAAAAGAAAAAACAGTTCAAGGGTATCAGCATATACAGACCTTGGAGCAGAGTTCATCTTTTATGAAGATTCTCTTGATCTTAATTATCTAATGAAGGAATTAGGGCGTAGAGAGATTACCTCTGTAATGATCGAGGGGGGTTCATCACTTGCCTCTCATGCCCTGCACGATGCCGTGGTAGACAAGGTGGTGTTCTTTGTGGCACCTAAGATAATATGCGGTAAGGACTCTTATCCGGCTGTAGGTGGCACAGCCTGTCCAGGCCTTCAAGATGCATACAAACTCAGAGATTTTAAGGCACGACGGGTAGGAGAGGATTTAATGATTGAGGGGTATGTGGTAAAATAGACAGCTATGTTTATTTTCGAAAAATCATCAATATATAAGCAGATATATAAGCAGAGGGGTATAAGGCCTTTACATCATTCTCGACGGGCCTCCATGCCCGTCTCCGAGGAGATCATCACGCCTCACCATCCAGGTGAGTACTATGTGATGATCAAAACCGTTCAGGCCTTATACCCCTCTGCTTGTTTGATAAACCAAGCGCCTGAACAGATATAATTTTGTAATACGAAAGGAGTTTGATAAAGTGTCTGAGATTAGAGTAAGGTTTGCACCAAGCCCAACGGGTTATCTTCATATTGGAGGAGCAAGAACAGCCCTTTTTAACTGGCTCTTTGCCCGTAAGCACAAAGGCACATTCATACTACGAATAGAAGACACAGACCGCAGCCGTTCTACAGAAGAGTATATTGAGGCAATAATTGATGGAATGAAATGGCTTGGGCTCGACTGGGATGAAGGCCCCTATCGTCAGACCGATCGAATGGAGATATATCAGCGTTATGTGCAGAGGCTTCTTGATGAAGGTAAGGCATATTACTGCTACTGCACACCAGAGGAACTTGAAGAACGTCGTCAGAAGGCAATGAAAGAAGGAAAAGGGGTTATTAAATATGACCGTCGCTGTCTTGATCTGAAAAACCCACCATCAGATAGAAAACCTGTTGTAAGATTCAAGATGCCAGATGCAGGAGTTACCATCATAGATGATCTCATCAAAGGGAAGGTCTCCTATCCAAACGATCAGCTTGACGATCTTATTATCATGCGTTCAGATGGCACTCCAACATACAACTTCGTTGTGGTTGTTGACGATGTGGAAATGGGTATTACCCATGTAATACGAGGTGATGACCACCTTAACAACACACCTAAGCAGATCCAGATATACAGGGCACTGGATTTTGAATTACCAAAATTCGCACATATCCCCATGATCCTTGGCTCAGACAAGACCCGCTTAAGCAAGCGTCATGGTGCAACCAGTGTGCAGGCATACCGGGAGATGGGCTATCTGCCAGAGGCTATGGTTAATTACCTTGTGAGGCTTGGTTGGTCTTATGGTGATCAGGAGATATTTTCAAGGGAAGAGCTGATAGAGAAGTTTTCGCTTGAAGGTGTGGCTAAAACAGCCGCAGTGTTTAACCCTGAAAAACTTCTCTGGCTTAACTCCCAGTACATCATGCAGACACCAACAGAAAAGTTGGTTGATCTGGTGATTCCTTTCCTGAAAAAAGAAGGACTAATCAGTGATGAGAACATGCCTGAGAGAGCCTGGCTTACAAAGGCAGTAGAATCTTATAAACAAAGGGCCAAAACCCTTCAGGAGTTTGCCACAAGCATGCGCTACTATTTTACCGAGGATGTGGAGTTTGATGAAAAGGCACGGAATAAATTCCTGACAGAAAAGTATCTACCCTACCTGAAGGACATCAAAGAGGGGATCGAAAATATGGAAGAGTTTTCTGAAGAGGCCCTTGAGAAACTCTTTCAGGATGTGGTTGAAAAACATCAGACCAAACTGCGCCATGTTGCCCAGCCTGTGCGTGTAGCCTTAACCGGTGGCACCGCAAGCCCGGGCATCTTTGAGGTAATTGAGATCATTGGGAAAGATAAAACCCTTAGAAGGCTTCAGAGGGCAATTGAGATTGCAGGTGGTTAAAGGATGAAACTTTCAATGTTCCCTCTCCCTCGGGGAGAGGGTCAGGGTGAGGGGGATGTCAGGCAATCATTTGATACAATTAGCACGAAAATTAAGAAAAAATCAAACTGAAGCTGAAAAAATTTTATGGAAACATTTGCGAGCGAGGCAATTTTATGGATTGAAGTTCAGAAGACAACACCCTATAGGTAAATACATCGTGGATTTCGTTTGCCTGGAAAAATCTATTATAATTGAAGTTGACGGTGGACAACATTCTGAAAATGAAAGAGATATAGAGCGAGATAGATGGCTAACAGAAGAGGGATTTAAGGTTCTACGATTCTGGAATAATGAAATATTTAATAATATTGAAGGAGTGTTAGAGAAAATAAGAATTCACTGTTTTAAACACCCTCCCCTTAATCCCCTCCCCTCAAGGGAGGGGAAAGATAATACAAGACATTAAGATGTTTTTCGGGGAGTTATCACAGTGCCCTCCTTCTGGAGGGTAAAGTTAAGCCGATAGGAAAGGCAGCTTATATGTATAAAAAAACTAAAAGCTACGACTTGAATAATAAATATAGAGATGAACTCTTTGATTTATGGAAGGACTACAAAGAAGTAGAAAATCCTTTAGAGTATGTGAGGAAATTAAGGAATGAAACAGGAAACAAAAAACTTTATAGAAAAAATAATTGAAGAGGATCTTGAAACTGGCAAATACGGTGGCAGGGTTCATACCCGCTTCCCTCCAGAACCCAATGGCTACCTTCACATAGGGCATGCCAAGTCTATCTGTCTGAACTTTGGAATTGCCCAGAAATACGGTGGGCTATGCAATCTCAGATTTGATGACACTAATCCTGAAAAGGAAGAAGAGGAATATGTTCGCGCCATAATAGAGGATGTCCGCTGGCTTGGCTTTGATTGGGAAGACCGCCTTTATTATGCCTCTGACTACTTTGAACGACTATATGAATGCGCTGTAGAGTTGATAAAAAAGGGAAAGGCCTATGTAGACGACCTTTCTGCAGAAGAGATCCGCAAATACCGTGGCACCCTTACTGAGCCGGGCAAGGAAAGCCCATACCGTAACCGATCGGTAGAGGAAAATCTGGATCTTTTTGAAAGGATGCGTAAGGGTGAGTTTGATGAAGGGGAGAAGGTTCTTCGTGCAAAAATAGATATGGCCTCGGGCAATATAAACATGCGCGACCCTGTAATTTATCGCATTATCAAAAAACCACACCATCGAACTGGTGATAAGTGGTGTATATACCCGACCTACGACTTTGCTCATCCCCTTTCAGATTCCTTTGAAGGCATAACGCACTCGCTATGTACCCTTGAGTTTGAGGATCATCGTCCTCTTTATGACTGGTTTCTTGACCAGCTTGAACTTTATCATCCCCAGCAGATAGAGTTTGCAAGGCTTAACCTGAGCTATACAGTGCTTAGTAAGAGAAAACTCACTCGTCTGGTTGAGGAAGGTCATGTCTCTGGCTGGGACGACCCCCGGATGCCCACTATTGCTGGTATGCGTAGAAGGGGTTATACGCCGGAGGCAATCAGGGACTTCTGTGACCGCATTGGTGTGGCCAAGGCAAATAGCATCGTGGATTTTGAACTGCTTGAACACTGCCTGCGCGATGATCTTAATAAACGATGCCCAAGGGTAATGGTGGTTCTGAACCCTATAAAGGTGATTATCACAAACTATCCAGAAGACAAAGTTGAGTATGTAGAGGCCATTAACAACCCTGAAGACCCGAATGCAGGAACACGTGAGGTGCCCTTTTCAAGAGAGCTTTATATCGAGGCAGATGACTTTATGGAAGACCCACCTAAAAAATTCTATCGACTCGCACCTGGTCGTGAGGTAAGGCTAAAACATGCATATATAATAAAATGTGAGGACTATGAAAAGGATCCAGAAACAGGCCGTATTACCACTGTTTATTGCACTTATGATCCTGAGTCAAAAAGCGGCTCAAATCAGCAAAAGAAGGTAAAGGCAACCCTTCACTGGGTATCTGCCCGACATGCCATAGATGTAGAGGTAAGGCTTTACGATAGGCTTTTCAGAGTACCAAATCCGGATGATAAAAAGGAATGTCCTGACTTTATAGACTGTCTTAATCCCGATTCCCTCAAGATACTTACGAACTGTAAGGCTGAGCCCTCTTTAAAGAATGCACGCCCGGGCGATCGGTTTCAGTTTTTAAGGCTTGGGTATTTTGCAGTTGATCCAGACTCTTCGGAGGAAAAACTGGTCTTCAACCGCACCGTAACCCTCAAAGACACCTGGGCGAAGATTAGATTTAAGATTTAAGATTTAAGATTTAAGATTTATGAATAAGGAAGAACTTATAGAAAGAACAAAGAAGTTTGCACTTGATGTTTTTGATGTAATAGACTTATTACCTAAAAACAACAAAGGACAGGTCTTAGGCAGACAACTACTAAAAGCAGCTACATCAGTAGGTGCTAATTATAGGGCTGCATGTAGGGCAAGGTCTAAAGCTGAGTTTATTTCAAAGTTGGGAATAGTTGTCGAAGAATCTGACGAATGCATATATTGGTTAGAATTAATCAAAGATTGTAAAATGTTAAATACTGAAATGTTAAATACTCTTATAACTGAAGCACACGAGCTAACTGCAATATTTGTAACCACAATAAATTCAACCAAACGCAATAGTAAAAAATTAACCGTAAGTTCAGATTCACAAAATCATAAATCTGAAATCATAAATCTAAAATGAGTTACATCTCTGTTATAGGTGCTGGAAGCTGGGGAACTGCCCTTGCAGTGCTGCTTGCTGAAAAGGAGTACGATGTCTCTTTGTGGGTTCATGAGGAAGACATTGCCCGGGAGATGAAGGAAACCAGAGTAAACAGGGTATATCTGCCCGATGTTGAACTGCCAGAAAACATTAAAATTACATCCAGCTTTGAAGAGGCCCTTTACAGAACCCGGTATGTCCTCTGCGTTGTGCCCACCCAGTATGTCCGTTCTGTTTTCAAAGAGGCAACAAAATACCTGGAAGAGGATGCCGTAATTATAAGTGCCTCAAAGGGTATAGAAAAGGGCACCCTGCTTACTGTCTCAGGAGTACTTTCAGAGATAACCCATCACCCGGTAGCGGTGCTTTCTGGGCCAAGTTTTGCCAAAGAGGTAATAAAAAAACTGCCCACCGCTGTTACCCTTGCGGTAAAGGATCGTTTCCTTGGACTCCTGCTTCAGGAGATCTTCAATACCGATTACTTCCGGGTTTACACCCATCATGATGTGCTGGGTGTTGAATTAGGTGGTGCATTAAAGAATGTAATAGCCATTGCCTCGGGTATCTCCGATGGCCTTGGTCTTGGCCTTGATGCAAGGGCTGCCCTTATTACCCGAGGGCTTGCTGAAATTACAAGGCTTGGCGTAAAGATGGGGGCTGAGGAGAAGACCTTCTCGGGCCTTAGCGGTATAGGCGATCTGGTTCTAACCTGCACAGGTGCACTTTCAAGAAACTACACGGTTGGGGTAAAACTGGGAAAGGGCATGACCCTGAAGGAGATTCTTGCTGGCATGACCGCTGTGGCAGAAGGTGTGGAGACATCGGTCTCTGCCTATGAACTGTCTAAAAAGATGTCTGTGGAAATGCCAATCGTAGAGCAGGTTTATTTAGTGCTTCATCACGGAAAGGACCCCTCAGAGGCTGTCAGGGAGCTGATGACCCGAACACCAAAGGAGGAATTTTACTATTCAGACTGAGAGATACTATTTTGGTCCTCATGTAGTTCTTCGCCTCCTTGAACATCCATCGGTTTACAATATCAAAACCGATGAACTTTACGAACTTGACCAGAGGGCCTTTGAGTTTCTAAAAAACTGCTACGAATCCCAGGGCTGTTACACTGACGAAAGGGATTTCCTTGAATACTGTCTGGATGAAGGGATACTGGTTACCAAACCTGATAGAGTCCTCAGGCATCATATCCAGGCAAGCCCCAGGCCTTCGCTCAGATATCTGGAACTTCTGATAACCGACCGTTGCAACCTTCGCTGCCGTCACTGCTATGTGGGTGAGCCAGAGGCTAAAGAGCTTTCTTACGATCAGATTGTTAAGGTGCTCGAAGAGTTTGAACAGATGCAGGGCCTCAGGGTGCTAATCTCAGGTGGTGAACCCCTTATGCATCGGGAGTTTGATAGACTGAACGATTTCCTTAAGCACTTTCCCTTAAGAAAGGTCCTACTTACAAATGGCCTTTTGCTTACACCAAAGAGGTTAGAAAGCCTCAATGTAGAGGAGATCCAGATAAGCCTTGATGGAATGAAAAAGGGACACGAAAGCCTTCGCGGACAGGGCACCTTTGAACCCACCGTGGCAGCCCTTAAAAGGGCAAAAGAGTTTGGCTTTACAGTGTCTGTGTCAACCATGGTTCATCCCGGCAACTTAGATGAGTTCGACGATATGGAAAAACTGCTTAAAGATCTCGGCGTCAAGGAATGGACCGTGGATGTTCCCTGCCAGTGGGGACGGATGAAGGAGGAGCAGAGTCTTTACCTTGAGCCTCAGGTAGCAGGAAAATACCTTCGATATGGTTTTGGAGGTGGTTTTCACGGAGGTGGCGAAGGGTATGGCTGCGGGCTTCACCTTTGCTCGGTGCTGCCGGATGGCTCTGTGGCAAAATGTGCCTTCTATGCTGAAAGCCCCGTGGGCCATATATCAGAGGGGCTAAAGACTTGCTGGCAAAAAATCCCACCCATTAAGCTTGAGGGGCTTCAGTGTCAGGGATGTGCATTCCTGGACGAGTGTCGGGGAGGTTGCCGTTTCAGGGCAGAACTCCTTGGCTCACCTGAAGGAAAGGATCTCTACAAGTGCCATGCCTTTGAGGATTAGCCGCCGCTATGGCATAGATTATAGCTGGTTTATAGTAGTAGCCGGCATACTGTGCATACTTGGCAGTATCGGGCTTGGCCGTTTTACCCTTGGTATGATCCTTCCATCAATGGCAACCGATCTGGGTTTTACCTACTCCCAGATTGGTTTCATAAGTACTGCAAACTTTATTGGTTATCTCGTGGCAGTGCTTGTATGCGGACGGCTGGTTGGACGGTTTGGAGCAAGGATGACGATCTTTCTTGCCCTCCTGCTTATAGGTGTATCGGTTATTCTTCTTGGTCTGTCAGTTGGTTTTCTCTCTGTCACTGTGCTTTACACCTTTACCGGTTTTGGAAGTGGTGCATCTAACATTCCCATGATGTCACTCGTATCAAAGTGGTTTGAAAGGAAAAACCGTGGTAAGGCAGCCGGATTCATCGTAATTGGAAGCGGTTTTGCCATTTTGCTTTCTGGCAAGATGGTCCCATTTGTGAATAAAACCTTTGGAAGTTTGGGCTGGAGGGTAAACTGGTGGATCACCGGGGTGATTGTTCTTGCAATAGGCCTTTTCTGTTTTAAGGTGCTGAAGGACAGTCCCGAGGAAATAGGCGGCAAATCACCCACAGATACAGGCACCACAGGAGGCCCAGTTGTAAGTATTGTAAAAGACAGGCAGGCCTATTACCTTGGCATAATATACTTTCTCTTCGGCTTTACCTATGTGATATATGTAACCTTCATAGTTACCTACCTTGTTAAAGAAAAGATGATTGCCGAAGCAGTTGCAGGAAACTTCTGGTCTTACCTTGGACTTTTAAGCCTGCTTTCTGGTCCTGTATTTGGCACCCTTTCAGACAGGATTGGTCGTAAGGGTGCCCTTATGCTGGTATTTACTTTTCAGAGCATCTCATACTTTCTGATAGCCATTGCATCTTCAGAGCTTTTTATCTATGCCTCTGTGGCTCTGTTTGGAGTAGTGGCCTGGAGTATACCTTCCATTATGGCTGCCCTTGTGGGCGATCTTTATGGTGCCGACAGGACTCCCCAGGTCTTTGGCTTTGTGACATTTATTTTTGGTTTTGGTCAGATCAGTGGGCCAGCTATAGCAGGAATGGTTGCAGAAAAGGCCGGGAGTTTTAGTTACAGTTTCATCATGGCCTCGGTGCTTGCAGCCCTTGCAGTAGCACTTTCTGCAAGAATTGGTAAAGGTCATTAAAAAGTATAATTGACCATTGTAAAACAGGGGATATTAATTTTGAGCGGTTTTAATTTTGCAAAGTGCTTGCCGTGAGCAAACACGCAAAATTTCCTCGGAGGCAGACGCGGGGTCCCCGAAAAGTCGCAGACTTTTTGGGGTAGAGACTTGGATGTCTGCCGAGAATGAGCGAAAAATTAATATCCCCTGTATTTTATTTGTACAATACCAAAATACCAAAAATTTTAGCAGTCATTGTTGAATAAAGATAATGTTACATTTCGTGATTAAGCCCACCTCAAGGCATAACGATATGTAACACCCTTCAGGCCTTCTCTTTCGGGAGCCTTCTTTATTTAATATCGCAGAGTTAGGCATCAATATTGCAAGTTTTTGCATGCTTCACCTGAGTAGAAGTTTTACGCTATAGATAACATGAAGTAGAGGACAATGGCTTTGAGCGGTTTAAGGCAATCAAGGTTTTACCAGGAGGGTAAAACCGATTGCCTTCCTCGGAGCAAGCCATGGATGGCCTGCGAGAATGAGCGGTAAAGCCATTGTCCTCTACTTCAGCATTGAGCACTACTTAAAACTAATATAAAAAACCAATTCAATGGAGGTGTCAATGGGAAGGTATGAAGAGATTTACAGATGGAGTATTGAGGACCCGGAAGGGTTCTGGGGGGAGGCAGCGAAGGCAATAACCTGGTTCGAACCTTACAAAAAGGTGCTGGATGATTCGAATGCGCCCTTTTATAGATGGTTCACAGGTGGCAAGCTGAACACCTGCTACAATGCCCTCGACAGGCATGTTGAAGGCGGACGAGCAGATCAGGTGGCCCTGATCTACGATAGCCCGGTCACCGACACAATCAAGAAGTTCACATACCGAGAGCTTCTTGACAGGGTAGCCAGGTTTGCCGGTGTGCTAAGAAAACTTGGAGTGCAGAAAGGCGACACAGTGGTCATATACATGCCAATGATTCCCGAGGCTGCCATTGCCATGCTTGCCTGTGCAAGGCTTGGTGCTGTGCATTCTGTGGTGTTTGGTGGCTTTGCAGCCCATGAACTTGCCATCAGAATAGACGATGCAAAACCTAAAATTGTGGTCTCTGCATCAGGGGCAAGAGAGGTTAAAAAGCTGATCGAGTACAAACCCCTTCTTGACAGGGCAATTGAGGAGGCTACACACAAGCCTGAAAAGTGCATTATCTATCAGCGTGACTTTGTAAAGGCTGATATGATACCAGGAATGGACCTGGACTGGGAAGAACTGATGAAAGATGCCGAGCCGGTTGAATGCGTGCCGGTTGAGGCAACTGACCCACTTTATATCCTTTATACTTCAGGCACCACAGGTATACCAAAGGGGGTTGTAAGAGACAATGGTGGCCATGCAGTAGCACTTCGCTGGAGCATGGAAAACATTTACGGTATCAAGCCTGGCGAGGTCTACTGGGCAGCATCTGATGTTGGATGGGTCGTTGGACACTCCTATATTGTTTATGGGCCACTTATAACAGGTTGTACCACTGTGCTTTACGAGGGCAAATCGGTTGGCACACCAGATCCCGGGGCATTCTGGAGGGTTATATCCCAGCACGATGTAAAGGTGCTCTTCACCGCTCCCACTGCATTCAGGGCTATCAAAAAGGAAGACCCTGAGGGTGAATACCTTAAGAAATACGACCTGTCAGGCTTTCGTTACCTGTTTCTTGCGGGTGAAAGGCTTGATCCCGATACCTACCACTGGGCAAGCAACCTGCTTAAAAAGCCTGTTATCGACCACTGGTGGCAGACCGAGACAGGCTGGCCTATTACTGCAAACTGTATGGGGATTGAGGAGTTTCCAGTAAAGCCTGGTTCATCCACAAAACCGGTGCCAGGTTACAATGTAAAAATACTCGACCAGCAGGGCAATGAACTTGGCCCCAATGAGCAGGGAGTAGTGGCAATAAAACTTCCTCTTCCGCCTGGCACTTTGCCAACCCTCTGGAAACGGGACGACAGATTTCTTGAGTCCTATTTAAAGCCCTTTCCAGGCTATTACTATACCAGCGATGGTGGTTTTATTGATGAGGATGGCTATGTATGGATAATGGGCAGGATGGATGATGTTATCAATGTCTCAGGGCATCGTCTGTCTACAGGTGAGATGGAAGAGGTTGTGGCAAAGCATCCAGCAGTTGCTGAGTGCGCAGTGGTCGGTGTGTCCGATTCCCTGAAAGGGCAGGTTCCCCTTGGGTTGGTGGTACTTAAGGCAGGAGTGGAGGAAGACCATCAGAAGATAATATCCGATCTTGTGCAGATGGTAAGAGACCAGATCGGCCCGATTGCTTGTTTCAAGCAGGCAGTGGTTGTTAAAAGGCTGCCAAAGACACGCTCGGGCAAGATACTAAGGGGTGTTATTCGTAAGATTGCTGATGGTGAGCCATATAAGATGCCCTCAACCATCGACGATCCGGCGATACTTGGTGAGATTGAAGAGTCTTTGAAAAGCATAGGCTATGCCTGCAAGAGGTAAACAGTATTTATCTAAGACAATTAGAACCTGTATACAGGGGATATTAATTTTTCGCTCATTCTCACAGGCCCTCCATGGCCTGCTCCGAGGAAATTTTGCGTGCTTGCCATCACGGCAAGCACTTTGCAAAATTAAATCCGCTTAAAATTAATATCCCCTGTCTTTTCTACAGCAGACAATGCCTTATTGTTTAAGGATTGAGTCATGACCAATGAATCCAGCGACATTATCTTCAAAAAGATCCTGGATCACCTGAACGATGGCATTATAATCGTTGATTCAGAGGGAAGGGTTCAGTATCTTAACAGACAGGCAGTAAATATAACCGGCCTTGAACCAGACAGGGTGATTGGCCAGAAGGCAGTGGATGTTATACCCAACACCCGACTGAACCATGTAGTAAGCACAGGCAGGGCCGAGATTGGTCAGAAACAGCAGATTGGTGATACAGTAATCATTACCAATCGTTATCCTATAAAAAACGAAAAGGGTGAGGTCTCGGCTGCTGTTGCAATCTTTCAGGATGTTACAGAGATTAAGCGGCTTTCCGACAGGATATCCGATCTCTGGAGGGCAAGGGAACTGCTTGAGGCCGTAATAGAGTCATCAGAAGATGCCATCAGTGTTGCCGACGAACATGGCATAAACATCATTGTAAACCCTGCGTATACAAGGATTACAGGCCTGCCCAAAGAGGCTGTTATCGGAAAGCCCGTTACCGTTGACATAGCCGAGGGCGAAAGCATGCACATGAAGGTGCTCCGAACAGGAAAGCCAGTACACAATGTAAGAATGAAGGTTGGCCCTCTGAAGAAAGAGGTGGTTGTTAATGTAGCTCCCATTTATATTGACGGAAAGATTCGAGGTAGCGTGGGAGTTATACACGATATATCCGAAATAATCTCGTTAACAGAAGAACTAACCAGGGCAAAGAAACTGATCAGGCATCTTCAGGCAAAGTACACCTTCGACGACATAATAGGCAATTCCCCTGGCATACTCAAGGCCAAAGAGGAGGCCATGAGGGCTGCTACCACCCCTGCCACAGTGCTGCTTTTAGGCGAAAGCGGCACCGGTAAGGAACTCTTTGCCCATGCCATACACAACATGAGCACAAGACGCAATGGCCAGTTCGTGCGAATAAACTGCGCCTCCCTTTCAGAGCAACTCCTTGAAAGTGAACTCTTTGGTTACGAAGAGGGCGCCTTTACCGGCGCTAAAAGAGGCGGGAAAAAGGGGCTCTTTGAGGAGGCAGAAGGTGGCACACTGTTTTTAGATGAGATAGGAGAGCTCCCCCTACCCCTTCAGAGCAAGCTCCTCAGGGTTATGACCGAAAGGGAGATAAGAAGGGTTGGAGGCACCCAGGCCATCACCGTTGATGTAAGAATAATTGCTGCTACAAATGCCGACTTGCAGAAAAAGATCCGTGAGGGTCAGTTCCGTGAAGACCTCTACTACAGGCTGAATGTGTTTCCCATAACCATCATACCTCTTCGACAGCGCAAAGAGGACATACCCCTACTGGTTGAACACATCATCTACCGGCTAAACCAGACATACGGCCGCAATGTAAAGGGTGTTTCAGAGGATATCTACGACATCCTTTTTGAGTACGACTGGCCTGGCAACATAAGGGAGCTTGAAAATGTCCTTGGCAGAGCAATAATAAACATGAAACCCCACGAACGCATACTCCAGAAAGAGCACCTTCCCCCGCTCTGTCAGGAAAAGGATGAGTGTATTGAACAGCTTTTCCGGGGTAGAATTCGGCCTCTCAAAGAAGTGGTAGCCCTTTCAGAAAGAGAGGCAATCCTTAACGCACTGAGACAGACCAGAGGCAATCGAGAGAAGGCAGCCCGCGCCCTTGGTCTTTCACTTAGAAACCTTTACTATAAAATGAAGCGGTATGGGATAAGGTAGAGTGGCCGTTACTTGCCATTCAAACGTATTAGCGTCTGGTAAATATACAGGGGATATTAATTTTGAGCGGATTTAATTTTGCAAAGTGCTTGCCGTGATGGCAAGCACGCAAAATTTCCTCGGAGGCTGACACGGATGTCTGCCGAGAATGAGCGAAAAATTAATATCTCCTGTATTACAATTGGTTATCGTTAGAAGCAATAAAAATGGATTATACACAGGAGATCAAAAGCACTGTAAAAAGTCTGGGGGCAGAACCTGGTCGGCACTGCTGATCTGGAGCCACTAAAGGCTCTGAAAACTATCCCTGACGACCTTCTTGCTCCCTTTTCAAGGGCTATATCAATTGCAATCAGGCTGCCTGCCATGGTTTTTGATATGATCGAAGACAGACCAACACCCAACTACGCCTCAGTATACCAGACCGCCAACCGTTTGCTGGATGAGATTGCATTCAAGACCTCACTGAAGCTACAGAAAGATGGCTTTAGAAGCCTTCCGATTCCTGCCTCTCAAATACTGGACAGAGAGAATTATCCTGGTACAATCAGCCACAAGGCTGTTGCCCGTATGGCAGGGCTTGGATGGCAGGGAAAGAGCCTTCTTATAATTACACCCCAGTATGGGCCAAGGGTGAGACTTGTAACAGTGCTCGTGGATGCCCCTTTAAGGGCAGACCACCCGATTAAAAACAGATAAGGAATTTGCAAACCTACCAGATATTGGATTTCCAATATGCGGAATCTGCATCAAGGTCTGCCCTTTTGGAAAAAAGTAAAGGCATCATAACTGCAACTTATTGCATGCAGCATTTTTCAATTCCTGTTACTATCAGGTAACTGCAACCATCTTATCGTTATGTAATTTATTGATTTTATTAATTATTTTATACCCTTTCAGACTCTACCCTCACTGGCATAAAACTTGTTCTATAAAACCTGAAACCAATCCCAATATACAGAAAAGGAGAGTCCATATTATGAAAGAGATTAGAGATGGTATTTACCTGATCGATTCTGAGGCCTTCGGGCATAAAAATCTGATCGCTTCTTATTTGATAAAAGGCAGGGCATCCTATGCATTGATTGATCCTGGCTTTCCATCCTCTGCAAAGACGGTGATGGAAAAACTAAAGGAAAAGGGGATTAGTCCCAAAGAGATTGATTATCTGATACTCACGCACTTTCACATTGATCATTCAGGTGGTGTGGGTGCCTTTATAAGGGAAAACCCGGATATCAGAATACTGGTTCACAAAAGGTCTGCTTACTATGTAAAAAACTTTGCAAAGATAGTTGGTGGTGCCCGCATGGTCTTCAGGGCTGAACTCATAAAACAGTTTGGCGAGGCATACCCTGTACCAGCAGAAAATGTCCACCCCCTGGTGGATGCTGATGAAATAGACCTTGGAGACAGGGTGTTAAAGATTATCCATACTCCAGGGCATAGCCCTGATAACATCTGTATCCTCGACTGGAAAGAATGTGCCCTGTTTACAGGTGACCTTTCATGCCTACAGTATCCTGACCTGAACCGTGTGTACATACCAGCAGGCAGCCCTCCGCTTTTTGAATTGAATGACGAGCAGGTGTCTCTAAGGATGCTTGAAAATATAGATGCAGATGAGATTCTAACACCCCATTTTGGCCCTGCAGGGGTAACTATAAAGGAATTCATTGACCGTAGCCTGAGTGCCATCGAGGACACCAGAGAAAAAATCAAAGATATGTTCAGACAGCAGCTTGAGTTTCAGCACATGATAGAAAGGCTACGGGCAGATATAATCCGTGCTTCAGGCAGGGCTGAAGAGGATATTCCAGAGTTCTTGCGCGACATATATTTAAGGGAGATGCTCAAGACAGGATTAATGGGTTTTCTTGCCTACATGCTCGAGTATGCTCCATATCCAAGGGGCTTTACAGTGGAGACCGAAGAGCAAACTGTTAATAGAGAACACCGAGCATTTAGTTTTTATTAAGAGTCATCACTGTGATAAATCATTGCAAGACAGGGGATATTAATTTTTCGTCTCATTCTCGCAGGCCATCCCTGGCCTGCTCCGAGGAAATTTTGCGTGCTTGCCATCACGGCAAGCACTAAGCACTTTACAAAATTAAATCCACTCAAAATTAATATCCCCTGTCTTTTTTACCGAACGTTACTGATTAAGCGGCAAAACATGCCGATTTATCTGTCAGTCAGTTTTAAGGTGAGGTGGGGTTTGAGTTTTCTCATCATTCTCAGCGGACATCCTTGTCCGCTTCCGAGGTGGAAAACCGAGCTCACCATCCTGGTGAACCCTTTAGGTTTTCCAAAACCGTTCAAACTCAATACCCACCACACCTTTACTACAGGGATATTTTCATCGGCAGTTCCGGGAGGCATAGGGGGATGGAGTCCGAACGGTTTTGATCATCACATCAGCCTCACCCGGATGGTGAGGCGTGATGATCTCCTCGGAGACGGGGGTCCCCGAAAAGTCGAAGACTTTTTGGGGTATAACGGGCAGGGATGCCCGTCGAGAATGATGTGAGGACACCATACCCCTGTGCCTATAAAACAAAAACAACATACAAGGAGTGTAACAAATGAAGAAGGTAAAGACTTACTGCTATCAATGCTACAATGGCCCAGATCCATTTGTAATGGTTGTTGATGACGACATTGTTCGTCACATTGAGCCCGACTTTGATTGTGCAGATATAAGCCCTGGTGAGGGAAGGGTATGTGTAAAGGCCTATGGCCTTGTGCAGAAGATGTACAACCCAAACAGAATAAAGAATCCTCTTCTGAGGACAAACCCTCGCAAGGGGAAAGATGAGGACCCTTGCTTCAAAGAGATAACCTGGGATGAAGCGCTGGATATTCTTGCTGAAAAACTAAGGGATATTCGAAAAAAGGGCCTGCTTGATGAAAAGGGCTATCCCAGGCTTGCGGTTTCAATGGGTGAGGCAGGCTCACCTGCTGGATATGGTGGTACCTTCCCTGCCTTTTTATCTGCATGGGGACCAATTGACTTTACCCTTGGTGGTGGAGAAGGCTCTAAATGTTACCACTCAGAGCACCTCTACGGAGAGCTCTGGCACAGGGCTTTTATTGTTGCAGCAGACACACCAAGAAACAGATTCACCCTTTCCTTTGGACACAACACCAATGCCTCTGCCGGAGTCTCAGGCGCCCTGCGTCATGCCCAGGCGCGTGAGCGGGGATACAAAAGGGTGCAGGCAGAACCTCATCTTTCGGTAAGTGCAGCAACCTCTGATGAATGGATACCCATAAGGCCCAAAACCGATGCTGCCTTCATGTACGGTATGATTCATGCGATACTTCATGAAATGCCATGGCAGAAGGTATGCGACCTTGAATTCATTAAGAAAAGGACCAACTCACCCTATCTTATCGGGCCAAAGGGCTATTACCTGAGAGACATGGAAACCGGTGAGGTGCTTGTATGGGACCCTGTAGATAATAGAGCAAAGGTCTACAACGATCCTTCTGTCAAAGACTATGCCCTTACAGGCACATACAGACTTAAAGGTAAAGAGGTTGGCCCGGATGGCATGCAGTGGGTCTATGACTCTGTGGAGGCAAAACCTGCATTTCAATTGCTTTTAGAGCATATGAAACCCTACAGCCCGGAATGGGCAGGCAGGATATGCGACATACCAGCCTCAACAATCAGACGGATAGCAAGGGAGTTTGTGGACAATGCCCTTGTGGGTGAAGAGATAGAGATCAATGGCGAGAGGATTCCGCTAAGGCCGGTAGCGATCACCCTTGGAAAGACCATTAACAATGGCCCCGGAGGGTATCAGGCCTGCTGGGCAAGAACCGTGCTTGCCATGCTTACCGGTTCCCTGGAGGTACCGGGCGGCACCATTGGGGCTTCCCAGAGGCTAAACCGACCACATCACGACAGGTGGTCGAGTATATGGCCGGGTGAGGATGGCTTTTTCCAGAATTTTCTTAATCCAACCGATCCTGAAAGGAGAAAAAATCTGCCCAAAACAAGGGCACCCTATACGCAACTTGTCCCTCTGGTTGGCAACACCGGGTGGTCGCCATTTCTCTCGCCAGTGCCACATGCCTGGCTCTGGCTTAATAGACCACCCCAGGGATGGGAAAAACCAACCCTGCCCGATGTGTGGATTATTTACCGCACCAATCCAAATATGTCCATGTATTACACCGATATGATGCATGAAACAACCAAGAAATTTCCCTTCATTGTGGCCTTTGGCTATACCATAGATGAGACCAACTGGTATGCAGACCTTATACTGCCTGAACATACTGACCTGGAGGGCCTTCAGCTTTTCAGGATAGGCCCCTCAACCCATTCAGAGGCTTACTGGAAGGAGTATGGTTTTGCCCTCAGACAGCCAGGTGCACCTCCGCCATACAACACCCGCGATATGACCGAAATATGCACCGAACTTGCCGACCGTGTTGGAATACTAAAAGACTACAACGAGGCAATAAACGCAGGCATCATCCTTGGTATAAGGCTTCAGGGCAGAAACTACAACTACAGCCTCGAGCCATACCGTAAATACTCGGTGGAAGAGATCTGGGATCGCATCTGCAGAGCCTCTGTACGGATGCTAACAAATGGCAAAGAGGAGCGCGACCTTCCGTGGTTCAAGGAAAATGGCTATTTTACCGTGCCCTATCCTGAAGTAAGGCACTTTCTGCATCCCGTTATGGTCAAATGGGGACTCAGGTACGAAATACCCTACCAGTGCAGGTTAAAGATAATAGGTGAGGAACTCCGTAACCGGCTTCATGCAGAGGGAATTCACTGGTGGGATGAGCAACTTAAGGAATACGAGGCCCTGCCACACTGTGAGGACTACTCGAGGCTCTGGGACGAGGCAGTCAAAGACCTGGGTGATGATCCAGAGAAATATCCCTTTTTCATGGTTAACACCAGAAGCATGCAGTATGCATGGGGAAGTAACGCCTCCCTGCCCCTTATGGCAGAGGCAGCAAGCTATGTAACCGGTTTTGGAGGTGTCGTTATTAATGCCTCTGTGGCTGAAAGGCTTGGAATAAAGGATGGCGATATGGTGGTTGTAGAATCACCCACAAAACGCAAGACTGCAAAGGCAATTGTCAGAGAGGGCATAAGGCCCGATACAGTGCTACTTACCGGACAGTTTGGAAACTGGGCAGTTCCCTTTGCAAAAGACCTGAATATTCCAAGCATGAATGAGTTTCTGTTTCCAAACCAGAAGCTCTTTGATGCTGGTGGCTCAAGTGCAGACATCGTGAAGGTAAGAATATATAAGGAACACCATAATCTACAGATGTCATCTCTGTCAAAATAAGTATGATAAAACATTGTAAGACAGGGGATATTAATTTTTCGTCTCATTCTCACAGGCCCTCCCTGGCAGTTGTACCCCAAAAAGTCTTCGACTTTTCGGGGGCCCCTTGTTCCGAGGTAAATTTGCGTGCTTGCCATCACGGCAAGCACTTTGCAAAATTAAAACCGCTCAAAATTAATATCCCCTGTCTTATTTGCTCGCGTCGTATTTTTTACATACACTAATGAACGGAGGTAATGGAAGATGAGCACTCTTACAGAGCAATACAGTGTAACAGCTGATACCAACACACAAAGCAGAACGAAACACTATGGAATGATAATAGACCTGACAAAATGCCTTGGCTGTCAGACCTGCACAGTGGCATGCAAGGTGTTCCATGGTCTTGGCCCTGAAATAGTGAGGGTAAGGGTGGTGGAGCAGGAAATAGGTAAATACCCTGATGTGGAACGCCTGTACATACCCCTTCGGTGCATGCATTGTGACGAGCCCGAATGCCTTAAGGCATGCCCTACAGGGGCTACAAAAAAGCGTCCCGATGGAATAGTAACTGTTGATAAAGACGAATGTATGGGATGCAGGTACTGTTCGGTGGTATGCCCCTATCAGGCAAGGAGTTTCCTTGCTACCCCAAAGCGATATTTCCCTGAAAATGGAGACCACTGGGAAGACCACCGATACAGAGAGCACCAGGTGGGAACAATGGATAAATGCGACTTCTGTAAAGACAGGATTGACAGGGGCATTAAAAAAGGGCTCGTACCGGGCATAGACCCAGATGCAACACCCATCTGCGTTGTATCATGCATTGGAAAGGCCCTTTACTTTGGAGACCTGAACGACCCTGAAAGTCCTGCAAGCAAGGCACTAGCAAGATATGAACATTTCAGGCTGAAGGAGGAACTTGGAACAAAACCATCAATATACTATCTACCAAGGAGGCGTCAGAAATGATTAAGACCATAAGAGAAGACCTGATTTTTCAGAAAGACTGGGCAGGAAAGGGCGAACGTGGCCTGAGAGACCAGATGCTTATGCCTGCCATATTCTTTGGTGCCATAAGCCCGGGGCTATATCTATCATCCCTTTTTACTGACTTTATAGCAGGGCTCTGGGCATCAATCTTCCTCAATATATTTGGCTATGGGGTAACCCATCTGCTTTACCTGGGAAAGATGGAAAGATTCTGGAGAGGGCTTTTTAATATCAGGCAGTCCTGGATAAGCAGAGGACTGCTCTTTAATATCCTCTTTACAATCACATCAACACTTTATCTGGTTATTACAGGCTTTACCGCGGTTTCTGATACCTCTTCCATAGTACTTACTCTCAAGTGGGCAAGCATTCTCAGCGGTATACTCTTTCTTGCGTACCCGGGGTTCATGCTTTCCTTTGTAAAGGCCATCCCCTTCTGGCACTCCGCTGTTGAACCTGCCCTGTTTTTCCTTCAGGGTCTTTTAGGTGGCACAGCTATGGAACTCTTACTTGGAGTACTTTACGGTGGGCTTGATACCACAGCCTGGAATGCCCTGATAAAGGTCAACTATATACTGCTACTTGCTGTACTAATTATCATACTTTCTGCCCTTATCGTAAAGGCCCTTCATACTGAGGCTGAACGGGCATCTGTAAGGTATCTCCTTGGTATGCATCCAGACCCGGAGAGGGCAAGAGATGGGGCATTGTTTCTCTATGGTGCACTCATAAGCGGTCTTATATTTCCACTTTGTGTAATAGGTTTTCAGATTATTGTCTCTAAAACTGCACCGGTACTCCTTTACTTTGCCTTAACAGTTGAACTCGTGGGTATATATTTTGCCAAATACGGTTTCATAAGGGCTGGTGCCTATACACCGGTATCAAAAGGCCAGCTAAGACCATAAAACTAAACAGGGCTTTCTTTTATAATATAATTGCATAGCTGTAAGTTATATTGGTTATAATAATCTGTCATTATGAAAAACACCTTTTTATTTGCCCTGTTTATAATTGCTGTTTTGGCCTTTCTCTTTTTGCTGCCTAAAAAGGAGGTGCCTCTTATTCCCGCAAACGAGGCACACCTTCAAACAATGACTGAAACGGATTGTCTCAAAAAATGT
>JAADIE010000023.1 GCA_013151495.1 Nitrospirota bacterium
TTTTGATAATAGGTCGTAAGGTAAAGTTCAAGAAAAGGCGACTTGATATCAACAGGTTTGTCAATGATTCTCTGGCAACCATAAAGAGGATGATAGAGGAAAAAATTGTTATATCAGCTGATTTACACCCGAATTTGCCAGCTATTGAAGCCGATGAAGGGCAGTTATACCAGGTTTTGCTTAATCTGGTTATAAATGCCCGAGATGTAATGAAATCAGGTGGCAAAATAGTAATTAGTACCGGGTTAAGAGATGTAGGGGGATTAAACAAGATTGCCTTAAAAGCAGGTAAATATGTCTATCTGTCTGTAAGAGACACGGGCCCGGGTATACCAGAGCATATAAAGGACAGGATTTTTGAGCCCTTTTTTACCACAAAACCAAAGAGCAAAGGAACAGGACTCGGATTGTCGGTGGTCTATTCTATTGTTAATGAACACGATGGATTTATAGAGGTAAAGACCGAGCTGGATAAGGGTACAGAGTTTATTGTGTTATTTCCTGCAGTAAATGCTGATCTGGATCACGATGGAGAGACTGAACTGTGTTTGATAAAAGAGGTTGATGGAGAGGGTAAAAAGGTTCTCGTGGCAGAGGATGAAGAGATTATCAGGGATTTATTGTCCATATGTCTGAGCGAGTGGGGCTTCGAGGTCTTAATGGCCAACAACGGTGAAGAGGCTTTAAAGATATTTGAAAAAATGCCTGATGAAATTGATATAGTAATATTAGATAAGGTAATGCCCCAGATCTCCGGGCTTGATGCACTTAAAAGAATTAAGACTATAAACCCTGATATCAAGAGTATAATCTGTACAGGGTATACTTCACCTGAAGAGGTAGAGGAGATTGAAAAGGTTGGCGTATCCAGTATTCTGAAGAAGCCATTCAAAATAGAGCAATTAAAAGAGGCCCTTATTAAGATTGTTTAACTATTCTTTCATGTAGTTGTAAAACTTGCACCTTTTACAATCGCCTAACTTCTGAACAAAGCTTCCCTGGGGTTTGCCATTACACATTGTTCCTGCTACCAGCCAGCACATATAGCCCATATTCTTCAGATAAACAGGGCAGTCCTTTGTTCTGTCCTTACCGCACTGCATAAATTCCCAGCATTTAAGCTTTTTCATTATAAAACTCCAGTACTTATCAGGCTTAACAAGATAGCCTATAAATTCTAAAAAACGGCTATCCTTTGAATCAAGCAAATTGATAGCCAAAATGGCTTACGCAATATCTTTAATATAACATCAGTCTGTTACTATTTGACAATAGAGGAATCAAAAAAACATAATAGGTGGTATTATGAAGTTGTAAAAGGCGCTAAAATTATAGAAAACAGTCCGGGAGGTAACAATATAATGCTTTACAGTGATGTACTATCGCTAATCGGACGAACACCCCTTGTCAGGATAAATCACCTGGCTGATGACAGTTATGCAGAGATCTACGCAAAGCTCGAGGGCTATAATCCGGGAGGATCAGTAAAAGACCGTATTGCCCTGAACATGATTGAGACAGCAGAGAGGGAGGGAAAACTGCGCCCAGGTGGAACAATAGTGGAACCAACAAGTGGTAACACCGGTATAGGGCTTGCCATGGTTGCAGCTGTAAAGGGTTACAGACTGATACTGACCATGCCCGAGACCATGACCGTTGAAAGGCGTAAACTCCTGAAGGCCTTTGGTGCAGAGCTTGTACTGACCCCGGGCGACAGGGGTATGATGGGAGCAGTGGAGGAGGCTGAAAGGATGTGCCTTGAAAATCCGGATTACTTTATGCCTCAGCAATTTGAAAATCCGGCAAACCCTGAGGTGCATAGAAAAACCACAGCCATAGAAATTATTGATGACCTTGGTGGAGTGCCCGATGCCTTTGTGGCTGGTGTTGGAACAGGTGGAACCATTACCGGAACAGGTGAGGTCTTCAAACAAAAGAGAAAGGACTGCTATATTGTGGCGGTTGAGCCGGCTGCATCGGCTGTGCTTTCAGGTGGCGAGCCAGGTAAGCATAAAATTCCTGGCATAGGGGCTGGTTTCTTCCCGGGTGTTCTTAACAAGGATGTTTATGATGAGGTGATTCCGGTAAGTGACGAGGATGCAGCATCTATGACACGGGAGCTTGCCCTTAAAGAGGGACTTTTAGTGGGTGTCTCTTCAGGGGCTGCCATGTGGGCGGCCTTAAAGGTGGCAAAACGTTTGGGCAAAGGCAAGAAGGTAGTGGTAGTGCTACCTGACAGAGGAGAGAGATACCTCAGTATGGAGGTTTTTGATTGATAATTATCTCCTGACACCAAGAACCCCTTCAGTAGAGGCTATCTTCTGTGCCAGGGTTATTAACTGGTGCCTGTCCTTAACCTCTATAATAAATGTCAGGTGGGCACGGCGGTCGTGGGTGGTTTTTACCTCAAGCTGGCTAATATTTACATTCATTGATGACATCAGGGAGCTAAGATTTGCAAGTATTCCTGGTTTGTCCACTGTTTCTACATAAAGCCGTGCATGTGTAAGGGCACTGTCTTCAGAGATCCATTCAACATCCAACAGCCGTGCATCATCCACGGCAAGCCTTTCAAGATTGGGGCAGTCTTTGCGATGAATGGTTACACCCTTTCCACGAGTTACAAAACCGATTAAAGGGTCACCAGGTACCGGGTAGCAGCACTTTGCACGGTGATAAAGGATATCGTCGATTCCCTTTATTCTTATACCCTTTCCCTTTTTCTCCTTCTTTGTCGTCTTTTTGATTGGTGCTTCCTCTTCGGTTTTCTTTTCAGGTAGCAGCTTGTGGACAACCTGTTTTTCAGAGACCTTGCCATAGCCGATTGATACAAGCAGGTCATCAACGGATTTCATACTGAAGTGTTTGGCTATCTCTTCCATGGTGTCAGATTTTATAAGGGAAGGGCTAAGGCCTTTTTTGCGAAGCTCAGCCTCAAGGATTCTATGGCCAAGTTCAAGGCTCTGTTTTCTTTCCTCAGCCTTTATCCACTGTTTTATCCTGGTCTTGGCCCTCTGGGTTACAACGAATTTAAGCCAGTCGCGGCTTGGACCATGGGATGGGGATGTGATGATCTCAACAGTATCACCACTTTGAAGCTGATACCTAAGTGGCACAATACGTCCGTTGACCTTTGCACCAATACATCTATGACCCACCTCGGTGTGGATGCTATAAGCGAAATCAACAGGGGTTGAACCAGCCGGCAGCTCCCTGATTTCGCCTCTTGGAGTAAATACATACACAACCTCAGGTACAACCTCACCCTTTACAACCTCAAGAAACTCTCTTGCATCCTTGAGGTCTTTCTGGGAATGTATCAGCTCTCTTAACCACTTTATGTAACGGGCATCCTTGTCGTCTATCTTTGTTCCTTCCTTATACATCCAGTGGGCTGCAATACCTTCCTCTGCTATACGATGCATTTCCTCGGTGCGAATCTGAAACTCCACCCTTTCTCCCTTGGGACCAACAACCGAGGTATGCAACGACTGGTACATATTGGATTTTGGAAGGGCAATATAGTCCTTAAACCTTCCGGGTATGGGTTTCCATAGCGAATGAATAAGCCCTAATATCTCATAACAATGGATCTTTGTGTCGGTAATAATCCTCAGACCAAGCACATCATAAACCTGTTCAAAGGGGATCTTCTGGATCTGCATCTTCCTGTAAATGCCATAGAGATGCTTAACCCTGCCAGTAACAGTGCCTGGTATGCCGTGCTCTTTAAGCTTTTCTCTTACAATCTCGGCCACCTCATTTATGTAGCCCTCCTGTTGTTCTCTACGTTTTGCAACCTTTTTGAGCAAGGACTTGTAGATTTCAGGATAGAGATATTTGAAACTGAGGTCTTCAAACTCTGTTCTCATCCAGCCAATACCAAGACGATTTGCCAGGGGGGCATATATCTCTAAGGTCTCCTGGGCTATTCTTTTCTGCTTTGAGCGTGGTAGATACTGGAGTGTTCGCATATTATGCAGTCTATCTGCAAACTTTATAAGGATTACTCTGATGTCTTCGGCCATGGCAAGGAACATCTTGCGGAAGTTCTCTGCCTGTGCCTCCTCTTTTGTCCTGAACTGCATCTTGGATAACTTTGTAAGGGCACCAACCAGAAAGGCCACATCCTTTCCGAAGATGTCCTCTATGTCTTCAAGATTCGTTTCTGTATCCTCAACAGTGTCGTGCAAAAGTCCGGCTATTATCGTTGTGGTATCCATGCGCATGTCACTTAAAATAGAGGCTACCGAGAGGGGATGGTCAATATAGGGCGTGCCTTCCACTCTTTTCTGGCTACAATGGGCCTCGTGAGAAAAATAATATGCTTTCCGTAGCAGGGATGTATCTATGTTCGGGTTGTAGCTTTTTATTTTCTCTGTCAGCTCGTCAAGGGTTATTAGTTTATGTTTTTTTTCGCTCATACTTAATAATAAACCCTTTATGCCTAAATTGCCAAGACAGAAGGCGGCTGAAGGCCTGTTTTTTCAATATAATGGAAAATAGTATTGACAAAACTGATTTTTTATAGTATTTTATATGTAACAGTTTGGCAAATCCTCTCGAGGTTATATAAGTAAAACATACCTTAAAGAAATTATAATTCTTCGGAACTGTTCTGGTATTTAGATTTCTCTGATTTATGAATCAATAGAAAATCAGTAAGCAGGGAGAAGGAAAAGCTAAATTTAGGATAAGGATACTTAAAGAAGAATCTTTTTAACATGATCATAAAAGGTTTGCCTACCTTGTATACAATCATAAAACACTCTACGGAGAACAAAGGAGTTTGGTTATGACCAACATTTCTATTTCAGGTTTAAAGGAAAAGACCATTGAAGAACTTACTGCCGTTGCTGAGGAGCTTAATGTAGAAGGCATCTCAGGAATGAGGAAACAGGACCTTATCTATGCCATTCTCAATGCCCAGGCTGAAAAGAGCGGAAGCATTTATGCCGAGGGTGTAACTACCGGATGGGTTCGGCTTTCTAAGATCACCGGATTACAGTTATTTGCCGGGCCCTGATGACATATATGTTTCACCTTCTCAGATAAGAAAATTCAACCTCAGAACAGGTGATCTCGTCTCGGGTCAGATTCGTCCGCCCAAAGACAATGAAAGGTACTTTGCCCTTTTAAAGGTGGAGGCTGTTAATGGAGAACCTCCTGAGAAAAACATACACAGGCCACTTTTTGACAACCTGGTTCCCTATTATCCAACTGAAAAGATAAAGCTCGAGTATAGCAAGAATGACTTTTCAACCAGGGTAATGGACCTTATTACACCTATTGGTAAGGGGCAGAGGGGCCTTATTGTAGCTGCACCCAGGACCGGTAAGACCATGTTGCTTCAGTCTATTGCAAAGGCGATAAAGAAGAACCACCCTGAGATACATCTTATAATCCTGTTAATCGATGAGCGTCCAGAGGAGGTTACTGACTGGAAACGACAGGTCGAGACAGCCGAGATAATAAGCTCTACCTTTGACGAGCCGCCCCAGAGACACACCCAGGTTTCGGAGATGGTAATAGAAAGGGCAAAGAGACTTGTGGAAATAAAGAGAGATGTTGTGATATTGCTTGATAGTATTACCCGACTTGCCCGTGCATACAACTCGATAATCCCAACCAGCGGAAAGGTCCTCTCTGGTGGTCTTGATGCAAATGCACTTCAGAAGCCCAAGAGGTTTTTCGGTACAGCCAGAAACATCGAAGACGGTGGAAGCCTTACCATCATTGCAACTGCCCTGATTGACACTGGCAGTAGAATGGATGATGTTATCTTTGAAGAATTCAAAGGAACGGGTAACATGGAGTTACACCTTGACCGCAAGTTAGTTGAAAAGAGGATCTTTCCGAGCATAAACATAAATGCCTCCGGAACGAGAAAAGAGGAGCTTCTTGTCTCGCCAAGTGTGCTTAATAAGATGTGGATCCTCAGAAAAGTGCTTACCCCCCTTGGTACTGTTGAAAGTATGGAATTCCTTCTTGACAAGCTCAAGGGCACCAAGTCGAACAAGGAATTCCTTGAGATGATGAACAAGTAAATGAAGAAGGATCTGAGGCTATTTTTAAGGACTGGAGCGCTGTTAGGTGGAGGTATTGGCATTACCATCTTTTTTCTGATGGACTTACTGTTCAAAGACTCCCTCAGTGGTAGCTGGCGGGATGCAATAGTTAACGACCTTAACCTTATCTTTTCCATGGAATTAACCCCTGATAGCCCTCTCGTGTATATAACCCTTGTTCTGGTTTTGCTGGTAGTTGTGTCCTTTGGAGCTTTAATTGGGGCTATTTTTTCAGGTATTTACTACAGGTTTTTTCGGATGCTGAATAAATAATTACATAAGCACAAAAATATTGTAAAATATCTCTTATACTCTGGTGTTGGGGGCTGTGTGTCGAAGAAAGAGATTACCCTTATACTATTGTTTATA
>JAADIE010000082.1 GCA_013151495.1 Nitrospirota bacterium
CATTCACATTTTATGCTTCTTGGATGGGTTTCGATGATGATTTATGGGGTGGGCTACCATATTTTGCCAAGGTTTTCTGGCAGACTGTTAAAAAACAAAACCCTTGGTGAATTGCAGTTCTGGCTTTCCAATATAGGGCTTTTAATGTTAACAATCTTCTATACATTAAGGGTTTATAATCCTGACAAAGGTATTTATACCACACTGACTGCTATAGGTGGTTTTATCGAAGTTTTTAGCATTCTGTTGTTTTTCTACAATATGCTTGCTACAATCCTGCCAAAGGAAGAACAGCTTTAACCATAGAGAGAGGAAAGGGTTTCCTTGTCAACCAGGATGATTCGGCCCTTCCTCTCTTTTATAAGACCCATATTTTTAAACTTAGACATCGTCCGTATCGAGGTTTCCACTGTTGTGCCCACCATATCAGCGATGTCCTGCTTGGTTAAACGCATGTCAATCATGATTCCCTCAGGCGTTGTCTGTCCCATTTTTGAGGCGAGTTTCAACAAAAGAGAGGCTATTCTCGATTCCACCCTTTCGAGGGCTATGTTCTTTAGCATTTCCTGAGATCCCCTCATCCTTTCACCTATGTCCATGGCTAACTTATACATTATTGCCGGAAACCTGTCCACTATTTTCATTAGAGAGGACTTAGAGATCTTTATGACCTCTGTTTCTTCCATTGCCACGGCAGAGGCTGGGTAGGGGAAACCCTTAAGCACAGCAATTGCTCCAAACATTTCACCCTTTGAGATTATCTCCAGTATAAGTTCCTTGCCTTCGTTTGAGAATTTTATAATTTTTACTCTTCCGTTTTTTATCAAGTAAAAATACTCTGCCGGGCTTCCTTCGTGAAAGATAGTGGCCTTTTTGGGGTATTGTTCTACCTTTATATACTGACTTAACTCTTCTAATTCCTCTTCATCAAGATCACTGAAAAGGTCAAATTCTTTTAACCACTGATTCATGGTCTGCTCCTTTTTGATTTTAAAGAACTTACTATCATGCTCAATATCATATAAAAATAAAATTAAGAGTTTCAAGATAAATAAACATCTTTTTGCCTCGTCTTCAGGGTTTAAGTTAAAATATAAAATGGACTTAAGGGATGTTTTTAAAGGTTTTTCGTCAGTAAATATCGCAGTAGTTGGAGACTTGATTCTGGATCAGTACATCTGGGGTGTGGTAGACAGGATTTCACCTGAGGCTCCGGTGCCAGTGGTTGATGTGAAAGGGGAGGACTACAGTCTTGGTGGTGCAGCCAATGTGGCATCGAATGTGGTCTCTCTTGATGCAAAGGCAACTGTTGTAGGAGTGATTGGTGACGATTTGCATGGCAGTAAACTGAAAGAACTTCTTAAAGAAAGGAGCATTGACACAGAAGGGCTTTTTACTGGGAATAGACCTACTACTGTTAAGACAAGGGTGATTGCCCACAATCAACAGGTGGTTAGATTCGACAGGGAAGACAGGCGTAATATCAGTCAGAAGAGATTCAGGATGATAAAGGATTTTTTATACGATAACAAAAAGAAATGGGATGCGGTGATAGTTTCGGACTATAAAAAGGGAATGATTACGGCTTCGTTGATGAAGTTTATTGTCAGGGAATTAAAGTTAAAGGGGATTTTTGTAGCAGTAGATCCCAAGGTTGGTCATTTTAAGTTGTACAAAAATACATCAATAATTACGCCCAATCTGAAAGAGGCTGCTGCCGGAGCTATGGTTGAAATAAAGGATAGAAAATCTCTACATAAGGCTGGCACAAGGCTGCTGAACAGGCTGAACTGTGATTATGTATTGATTACAAGAGGTGAGCAGGGTATGAGTTTGTTTGACAGAAAAACTGTTACCCATATTCCAACAGTAGCTAAAAGTGTTTATGATGTAACTGGAGCTGGCGATACAGTAATAGCCACGCTTACAGTAGCTCATGTGGCAGGAGCACCGTTAAGGGATGCTGCTATAGTTGCAAACCATGCAGCCTCAGTGGTGGTAAGTAAGCTTGGTACTGCAACAGCAACCAAAAAGGAGATACTTAATTCATTCAAGCAAAACAGATTAAACTGGGAGGTGACAGAAGTATGAAAGAAAAAAAGGCAACCGCTGTTGCATTGCTTTCTGGTGGTCTTGACAGTACACTGGCAATACTGGTATTGCTTAAACAGAATATAGAAGTAAAGGCCATTACATTTCTTACGCAGTTTGGATGCGATATATCAGACCGTTCTTCCTGCTCCCGAAATCCCTTTCCCGCTGCTGAGAAATACGGATTCGAGGTTAAACTATCTCATCTGGCAGATAAGTTTTTGGAGATCGTTAAAAATCCAAAGTACGGGCATGGTAAAAACATGAATCCCTGCATAGACTGTCGAATACTGATGTTAAAAGAGGCGAAGGTATATATGGACCTGATAGGGGCTGACTTTCTGGTAACAGGAGAGGTGCTCGGGCAGAGGCCCATGAGTCAGCGTAGAGAGTGTTTCCCAATGATAGACAGAGAGGCCGGGGTAGAGGGGCTTGTTCTGCGTCCGCTCAGTGCTAAACTGCTACCACCAACTATACCCGAGCAGAAGGGCCTGGTAGACAGGGAAAAACTCTACGGCTTTAAAGGCAGAACAAGGAAACCCCAGATGGCTTTGGCTGAAGAGCTTGGACTTGTGGATTACCCTTCACCAGCAGGTGGATGCCTGCTTACGGAGCCCATATATTCCGTAAGGCTTAAAGACCTTCTTGAACATAATCCAGACCCCTCATACAATGACATTCACCTTTTAAGAGTTGGAAGACATTTCAGGCTCAGCCCCGAGGCAAAGGTCATTATAGGAAGAAACAAGGAGGAAAATGATCAGCTAAAGACCCTTGTGGAAGATGGAGACCTGATGATGAGGGTAGATGGCGTAGGTAGCCCAATCACGGTGATGCGTGGTACTCCTGGCTCAGATGAAATAAGGCTTGCGGCTTCTATGACGGCCCGATACTCTGATGCAAAGAGACAGCCTCAGGTAACAGTTACCGTTTTTAACAAAGAGGGGCTCCTGTATAAGATTGATGTTCAACCAGCAGAAGATGCACTGTTAGACCGCTACAGAATACATTATGAGCCCAGAAAGAAAAAGAAAAGAAAAAGGGCTGCTGTTAAAATTTAATACCAAAGTCCGGTAACAGACCGGCAAGCTCCCTTACCCTGTTTGTAAGCAGCATAATGCCAAAGATTATTAGGAGCAGTCCACTAATAAGCATTATCACCCTCATGTAACGCTGCAGCTTTCTTGAGTAACTCAGAAAGCTGTTGAAGGCCAGCGCTGAGAGGAAAAATGGTATGCCAAGCCCCAGGGAGTAGACTGTAAGGAGTTTTAATCCATAGGCAGCCGAGCCCTTTGTGCTGGCATAAAGCAGAATTGTACCAAGAATGGGGCCAATACAGGGGGTCCATCCCGCGGCAAAGGTCATGCCGATTACAAAGGTTCCAATATATCCTGCTGGACGACCACTGAGGTGTATCTTGCGTTCTCTCATAAGAAAATCCATTTTCAGTATACCTGCCACAAATAAGCCAAAGATGATTATCAGGATGCCACCTATGATTCTTATCCATTCCTGATATTGCATTAAAAGACCACCTACATATGAAGATGATGCACCAAGAAGAATGAATATACTGGAAAAGCCGAGGATAAAGATAATAGAGTTTGTTATTGTCAGGTATCTGACTCTTGCCCTGTTTACTTCACCGGTTAAATCTTCAAAGGACATCCCTGTTATAAAAGACACATAGGAGGGTAGTAGTGGAAGCACACAGGGTGAAAGAAAAGACAACAGTCCTGCCAGGAAGGCTAATGGGTAACTTACATCAGTATTCATCTTGCACAATCCTCCTCTGAACCTTTGATTTTCTCGATTGCATGGGGTATTACATCTAAAATAACATCAAGACCCTCCCTAACAGCCTTAGGACTTCCAGGAAGATTAACAATAAGACAATCTCCTCTTGTGCCAGCAACAGCCCTTGAAAGCATTGCTCGAGGTGTTTTCTTCAGACCTTCCAGCCTCATAGCCTCGGCAATTCCTGGAATTTCACGATCTATTACCTCTCTGGTAACATCAGGGGTAATATCTCTCGGGCTTAAGCCTGTACCGCCATTAGTTAAGATAAGGTCTACCTTCCCTGAAAGGCTTATTAATTTATCTTTTAGTATTTCTTTTTCATCCGGTATGATCTCATAAAACTGAACCATAATCCCAGCGTCTTCAAGGACCTCCTTTATTATCTTACCACTTTCGTCAACTCTTAAACCCTTTGAGCCTTTATCACTCAGTGTAAGTATGGCTGCCTTGATCATTTATTCTAACACCCTGATCTCATCTCCCACATTGACTCTGCCACCCCGAAGAACCTTAACAAAGATACCCTCACGGGGCATTACACAATCGCCAGCCTGATAATATATGGCACACCTGCTATGGCATTCTTTGCCTATCTGGGTTACTTCAAGCTCTATCTCATCCTTGATGAGTAGCCTGGTGCCAAGGGGGAGCTTTAGAAGGTCGATGCCTTCTGTTGTGAGGTTTTCTGCAAAATCACCTGGATTTACATCAAGCCCCATATCTCTCATCTTGTTTATACTTTCCAATGCAAGGAGGCTAACCTGTCGGTGCCATTTTGATGATGCATGGGCATCACCTTCAATACCATAATTTTCTTTCAATATACAGCTCTGAACAGGTTTTTTTCTTATACCTTTTTTATGGCTTATATTAATTGAGACTATTTTACCCTTCATCGTTTTAGTAGTATAACTTAATAATAATCCTCAAATCCAGACAGCATTATTCATAAGGCTATACATTTTACTTTAAAAG
>JAADIE010000057.1 GCA_013151495.1 Nitrospirota bacterium
GGTCTCTTTATTGTCAGGGTATTTTTCAATAAACTTTAAAAAGTATTCAATATACTCTGATGTATCGTCTTGAGTGTCAGACTGTAAAAGGAGTTTCTTCAGGCAAAGGAGCTTGAGGGTATCGATATCACTAATTAGATAAGAACCGGGGTAGGTATTATAAAAGGTCTCGATCTTAACTAAAGATGCATAGGGTTTGTTGTCAATAAGGTCTTTTATGGCACTAAAAAGGAGCTGGTAGTCTGCCAGCTCCCTGTAATTGTCGAGTTTCTTGATTGTCTCCTGAATACTTACAGAATCAGTACGCCTTAGAAAGTCAAAAACAGTTCCAGCATCGGAGCTTGAAGCTAAAAGTAAAATAACAAGCAGTAACGATCCGATTATCCCTTTGACTTTGACCAGTCTAACCGTCTCCTCTTACGATGGTGCACATACTTGTCGGCCGAAAGGGCAGCAATACAACCCTTAGCAGCTGCTATAACCACCTGTCGTACCTCAACACAGGTTACATCACCAGCTGCAAAAACTCCGGGTATATTGGTTTCCATCATACTGTTTGTAATGATGCATTCCTCATCACTAAGATCCACTGCAAAGTTAAGGAAGTCAACAACAGGCCTGCTACCATGGAGATAAACAAAAACACCATCCAGAGGTAACTCCCTCTCCTCATCAGTTTTTCTATCTTTTAAGACAACTTTCTCTACTACCTCATTACCGTTTATAGACTTAACTATAACATTGTAGATAATTTCCAGGTTCTCTTTATCAGGAACAGGATGGTCATCTGGTAGCTTCAGCCTGGCCGATGGTGCCAGTAGATAGACCTTGCCTGCATAACGGGTTAATAGTTCAGCCTCTTTAACAGCCTCTTCTGAATCACCAATTACGGCAACAGTTTTTCCTCTGAAGAAAGCAGCATCACAAATTGCACAATAGCTGACTCCTCTACCTAAAAATTCCTTCTCACCCTGTATGGTGGGTTTACGGCCCATTGCACCGGTTGCAATGATCACACTTTTTGATTTATAGGTCTTGTCCATGGTATAGGTTTCTTTAATTTCACCTTCCAGTTTTACGCCAATTACCTGGGTTTCTACATATTCAGCACCAAAACGGATTGCCTGTTCTCTGAATATATCAAGGAGTTCCTTACCAGAAATAGGCTCTGGCAGCCCCGGATAGTTTTCTATTTTGTCAGTAAAGGCAAGGGCCCCTGCAGTGGGCGATTTATCAAGCACAATGGTTTTCAGGTTCGACCTTGCTGCATACTGGGCAGCTGTAAGACCTGCAGGCCCACCGCCAATGATTACAACATCATATATTACCTCTTCCATGGCTTTCCTCCGTAAATAGTGAATTGAAATAAACCTTCTTAAAACTTACTTATTTTACCACTTCCTCATCAAAAAACTGAATTATTCTGTAATGGGTGTCCCTCTGGGCTGGCCTGAAACCAGCAGCCCTGATGGCCTCTACAATATCTTCCTTTTTTACCCTGTAACATACCCCAGCAGCCTTAACCACATTTTCTTCAAGCATTGTAGAACCAAAGTCGTTTGCTCCAAAGCGTAATGCTATCTGGGCAATCTTCAGTCCCTGGGTAACCCAGCTTGCCTGTATGTTCTTAACATTGTCCAGATAAAGCCTCGAAAGGGAAACTACTTTTAGATAATCTATGGCCGAGGCAGGTACAGTGGCCTTCCCACTACGGAAAAGCTCGGTATTGCCCGGTTGAAAGCTCCATGGGATGAAGGCAGTAAAGCCCCCGGTACGGTCCTGGAGCGACCTGATGGCATCCAGATGTTCTACAATATCCTCGGGGGTCTCAACAGAGCCAAACATCATTGTGGCAGAGGTTCGCATACCAAGCTTATGGGCCTCTTCCATTACCTCAAGCCATTCAGAGGATCGAATTTTCTTTGGGCTGAGTACCTCTCTTACTCGATCTGATAGTATCTCTGCACCACCACCAGGTATTGAATCAAGCCCTGCCTCATGCAGTATCTTTAAGGTTTCTGAGACGGTAAGGGCTGCCTTTTTAGCAATGTACTTGATCTCAGGTGGTGAAAAACCATGAATATGGATCTTAAACCTTTCCTTAATTGAGCGTAGCATATCAACATAAAAATCAAGCCCAAGGTCAGGGTGTAGCCCGCCCTGTATTAGTATCTGGGTTCCACCCTGAGAGATTGTCTCCTGTATTTTTCGGAAAAGCTCCTCTTTGCTAAGAACAAAGGCATCGGGAGAGTCAGGGCTTCGGTAGTATGCACAGAATCTGCATTCGTTAATGCATACATTGGTGTAGTTTATATTACGGTCAACCACAAAGGTTACAATGCCCTCAGGATGGAGTTCTTTTCTGACTTCGTCAGCCTGAAGGCCAAGCTCCAGCAGATTGCCTGCTTTGAAAAGCTCTATTGCCTCTTTTTTATCTATTCTTTTCATTGTTTATATTTGTAGTAACTTTCAGGGAAGGTAATACCTTTTCACTCATTCTCGCTGGCCCTCCATGGCCAGCTCCGAGGACGCACACTGAAGCAGCCATCACGGCTGCTTCAGTCGTGTGCTGAAGCCGTTCAAAGGTATTACCTTCCCTGATTAATATATCAATTTTTATTTATAAATCTTTACAACATTATAAAGGGCATCTCTTTCAACAGGTATCCTGCTGGCCCTTTTTATCAAATCCACAAGCCTCTCTCGCGACAGCCCTTCTTCGGTCTGTGCACCAGCTGAATGGGTTATGCGTTCCTCTATCACTGTTCCATCTATGTCGTCGGCTCCAAAACAGAGGGCTACCTGTGTGAGCTTTTCACCAAGCATGATCCAGTAAGCCTTTATGTGAGGTATGTTATTAAGAATCAATCGGCTGATTGCGATTGTTTTAAGGTCGTCTATACCCGATGGATAACGTGTGGTGATATAGGTGTTTTCAGGATGGTAGGGTAGGGGAACAAAGGCCTGGAATCCATTGGTTTCGGACTGCAGATCCCTTAATGCCAAAAGGTGTTCGACCCTGTCTTTAAAGGATTCTATGTGTCCGTAAAGCATGGTTGCATTTGTTTTAATGCCAAGTCCGTGAGCAGTACGATGGATCTCAAGCCATCTATCTGAAGTGATCTTTTCGGGGCAGAGTTTGCTCCTGGTAGAATTGTTAAATATCTCTGCACCACCACCAGGCATGGCATCAAGGCCACTGTCTTTAAGTCGTTTCAAGGTATCTTCGATTGTAAGGTTGCTTCGATTAGCAAGATAATCTATCTCAACTGCTGTAAATGCCTTGATATGTACCTGGGGTCTTACTTTTTTTATCTCTCTAAGCAGTGTTTCATAGTATGTTATGTCCCAATCCGGATGAAGCCCTCCCACAATATGGAGTTCTTTCAAATCAGCAGGTGAGGCATTGACCTTTTCAAGAATATCCTCAATCCCAAGCTCATAGGCACCTTCTTCACCTTTTGATCTACTGAAGGCACAAAACTTACAGCGATTTACACATATGTTGGTTGGATTAATGTGTCGGTTTACTACGAAATAGACCCTTCCTTCATTAATCCTATGGGAAAGCTCAGAGGCAGCTCTGCCAATCTTGTGAAGCAAATCACTTTCAAATAAAGCTACACCCTCTTCTATAGAGAGTCTTTTGCCCTCAATTGCCTTATGCAGTATAACATCGATCATTGGCTTTAACTTTTTATATTATCATAAGATGGAAGGGGAAGGGGGAGTAATATCAGTACAGACTTTATTCTTTGTAAGTTGAGACCCTGTTGCGGCCGGTTCTTTTAGACAGATATAGGGCCTTGTCTGCCTTGTCTATGAGTTCCTCTCTGGTGGTAGCATCATCTGGATAAATGGCTATACCAGCACTTATTGTTATTGATACCTTTTCGCCATTTATATCAAAAACATGCTGCTGTACTTTCTGACGAATACGCTCTGCCACCACCATGGCACCTTCTTCAGATACCTCTGGCAGGATCAGGGCAAACTCTTCGCCACCATAACGAGCTGCGAAGTCAATAGTTCTTATGTTATCAGTGATAATACAGGCTACCCTTTGGAGCATTTCATCCCCTTTAGGATGACCATAGGTATCGTTAAATTTTTTGAAGTGATCGATGTCAATCATTACAAGGGCCACTTTGTGTTTGAATCTCCTTGCCCTTTCGAGTTCCTCTTTGAGCTTTTCCTGGAAGGTTCGGTGGTTATAAAGACCTGTTAAACCATCTGTAGCTGCGATTCTGAGCACCTCCTCATGTAGTTGTACTTTTTCAATGGCAAGGGCTGAATGAAAAGCAAGATTTAGAAGCATATCCTCATCTTCAGGTGTAAACTCCTTTCCTCCCTGTTTATCGGTTACGCATATTGCTCCGATTGGCTCGCCTCTCAGAATCAATGGTACCATCAAGGCACTCTTGATGTCAGGATGGGGCTCTGGAAACTTTACAAAGTCAGGGTGCTTGGTTAGATCTCTTGTTCTTATAGTAGTCATGTCTTCTATTACTCGTTTAATTGTACCCTGAATTCCACACTTACAACCATTGCTTGGCCCAAGTGATGTATAGAAATGTGTGATTCGTTTATATTTATCGATTAAAAGTATGGCAGCCTTTTCTGCTTTAAGAAGCTCCTTTGATTTCTGCACTATCTGTTCAAATACAGATTCTTTGTCCAGAGCAGTATGTAATGATGAGGATAGCTCATTAAGAATATTCAGTTCTCTTATAGTTTTCAGGTACCCTATTGTCTTTTCGTCAACACTCTTTTCCCTTTTGCGAATTAGGAATAGCACTATACTTAAGAGTAATCCTATGATTATAAAAATCAAATA
>JAADIE010000012.1 GCA_013151495.1 Nitrospirota bacterium
CAGCCTTCTTCCTTTTCCACCTCAATATCAGCACAGTAGAAATTACAATTGTCATTAGAACCGCATTAAAAATTGCAAACTTTATAAACGCCCTTTTCAGCAAATAGTTCTCCTCATCAACAGATTCCCGACTCTTTTTTTCATCCTTTTTCTCTGGCTCTTTCTGCTTTTCTTCAATCCTGTTCTGTTTTTTGCTCTTATCGTTTTCTGTTAAATAAAATCTTACCACTTTCTGCCGATTAAAGGATCTGCCATCAGCTGTAAGAATCACCGTATGAATACCTTCAAGCACAGGAGTAATAGCGCCGGTAAACACCCCATCCCCTGATAAATCGTCATTCTCAACACCATCATCATTTAACGATATGTTTATTCTGGTTTTATCCGGTCTAATTTCTATTGCACCGAATTCAACGGCTTTCAGGATTAAGGAGGTACCTTTCAGGATTTTATTATCTTCCTGAAGCCATAGGTAAATCTTTAACTGTCTATCCCTCTTAACCACCTCTGGTATATCTGTTATCTTTAATCTCAGATCTGTATTTATAAAAATTCTATAGCTATTATCAACAGAGTCGATGATTTTCCATACTCCAGGCACAGGCCTTGTAACCTTAATCAACTCGTAGGCCCTTGATGAATACCACTTATAATGGGTTGGATGTTTACTATAAGAGACCTTTCGTCCATCAGGTTGAATCAGAGAAATAGAGCCATTAGCCTTCTCTCTATCAACAACGATATCTATTTCTTTTATCTTTTTATCAACCCTGAACTGCTTACCACTTAAAGATAACTCATCAGGTAGTTTTGTATTTGTATAAATATCGACAAAGGCCTTATGTAATAATTCAGGACTATCAACCGTAAAGTACATTCCTCTCGTAGAAATAGCCATCTCCTTTAAAAGGGCTTCATCTGAGAACTCTGTAAATGCTACACTATACAACTTTATTCCATTTTCCTTACAAGAGGGTATTATCTCATCTATCAGTTTGAGAAGATATTCTTCCTCTTTATCTTCAGACTCCAGGGTCATCTTACCATCACTTAAGAGAATAATATACCTCTTATCAGCATTGCTTTCTTTCAATACCTGTACAGCTTTCAAGCTGGCCAAATATAAGTTTTTGTAAATTCCTCTGGAGTCTATTCTGCTGATTGCTTTCAAGATGCCATATCTTCCCTTGCTTACATCCTGGAGTTTGGCAAGCATCTCTGGCTCATCAGAAAATCCAATTACTGACACTCTGTCGCCATCTTTTAACAGCCTTACAAAAAGCTTCAGGGCTTCAAGGCGATACCTCTTCGGGTCTGCCTGTTTAATGTCTTCAGATGACTCTACGAGAAGGACATAATCTGCCGTATAACTGACCCTGACAAGCGTCAGTAAAAGTAGACATATCAGAATAATTATTATTCCGCTTCTGCCAAGCAAAGTCTTGTTCCTCATAGCTGTTTTATAACTTATCGGAAATCTACAGGAAAAACTTAAGTTATTGGCGGAGAGGGTGGGATTCGAACCCACGGTAGGGGGTTACCCTACAGCGGTTTTCGAGACCGCCGCCTTAAACCACTCGGCCACCTCTCCGGCATGGTGGGAATAAAATATTATACAGAAAAAACCCATCATCCGTCCCTTTATATTGTATAATCATTTTAAGGTATCCTGTTTATTGTCGATATTAAATACCAGTTAAGATAATTAAGGAGGTAGATTTATGAAATACGCAATAAACATCAGGGAGTTAGAACAAGGGTGTAAGGATATTATCGATCTGGCAAATAAAGAAATAAACATAACAGATGTGAAGGGCCTGCGCGAAAATTTAATTGACTATCTGATCTATACGGTCGTATTTTCACCAGATATCCAGGCCCGTAAAAAAGCACATCGTATCATCTGGTATACAGCAATAAACCTCGGTATATATCCTGCCTCAATACACTCACTTTACATGGCCATGGGCCGTGACGAAGTGAAAGGGTTTACCACCCCGGCAATGAACTTCAGATGTCTTACTTACGATGTATGTCGGCGTGTCTTCAGAGTTGCAAGCTCTATAAACGCAGGAGCCTTTATATTTGAAATAGCAAAATCCGAGATGCAATACACCTTCCAAAGCCCTGCTGAATACACCGCCTGTGTGCTGGCTGCAGCTATAAAGGAAAACTACAGAGGTCCTGTCTTTATACAGGGAGACCACTTTCAATTAAAAGCAGATAACTACAAAACCGACCCTGAGGGAGAACTTTCTTCCCTTAAAGATCTTTGTAAAAAGGCAGTCAATGCCGGCTTTTATAATATCGATATTGATGCTTCCACCTTGGTGGATTATTCGAAACAGTCTCTTTCAGATCAGCAATATCATAATTATCTTTGCACAGCAGCACTTACAGCCTTCCTGAGAGAAATTGAACCAGAGGGGATAACCATTTCTGTTGGTGCAGAAATAGGCCACATTGGTGGAAAAAACTCAACGCCCCATGAGGCCCGTGCCTTTATGGAAGGTTTTAAAAATTCCTTTCTGGAAAATACAGACGGAATATCAAAACTCAGTGTACAGACCGGTACAGCCCATGGTGGCATACCACTTCCAGATGGCACTGTGGCAGATGTAAAGCTGGACTTCAGGGTCCTTAAAGATATTGGTGAACTGGTTAAGAAGGAATATGGCCTTTCAGGAACCGTTCAGCACGGAGCCTCTACCCTGCCTGATGAGCTTTTTGATAAGTTTCCTGAAAATAACTGCTCTGAAATACATCTTGCCACCGGATTTCAAAATATAATGTATGATTTTGCGCCAGAGGAGTTTAAGCAAGAGATATACGGCTTTCTTAAAGAAAGCTTTCGCTCTGACTGGAAAGATGGCATGACCGAGCAGCAGTTTATATACAAAAGCCGCAAACGAGGATTCGGGCCTTTTAAACAGAAATGGTGGTCGTTACCTGTTGAGTACAAAAGCATGATACTTGATGAAATAGAAAAAAAACTAAAACTGCTTTTTGAAAAGCTGGGTGTAAAGGATACCAAACCCTTTGTAAATAAATACATCCCAGAGGTTATACCGCCTTACAGTGAACCAGAGATTTCAACGCAATCTCTTGATGCAACAGAGATAAAACTTGAGGAAGGTGCTGATTAACAGGACTTAACATCATTTGTTTATGTATAATAATTAATATTATAACTACAAATGAGGTGAAAACTTATGGAATGCATTCGTGATGAAAACCTTAAAAACTGTAATTGCTCTTATGAGCCCTGTCCTCGCAAGGGTAAATGCTGTGAATGTCTTCATTATCATCGCCGTCATGGCGAGTTGCCAGCCTGTTTCTTTCACGACTCCTACGAACGGACCTATGACCGTTCTGTAAACAACTTTATAAAAATGGTTCAGACCATGGGGATGCGTACAGCCTGATCAAACTTTGCCGGAGTGGTGGAATTGGCAGACGCGGCGGACTCAAAATCCGCTGGGGGCAACCCCGTGCCGGTTCGAATCCGGCCTCCGGCACCATCCTTTAAAAACTAATAAAACGCTATTTTCGTTTCGAAAGTGGTATATACTCTTTTGTTCCATTAAGGGAAGATATATAGGCAGGTCTTATCAGACGGCCCTGAATAATCTCCTCTATCCTGTGAGCAGACCAGCCAGCAACCCTCGACATGGCAAATATAGGGGTATATAATTCACGGGGGATACCCATCATATCGTAGATAAATCCTGAGTAGAAATCCACATTAGGGCATACCCGTTTGCCTTTTTTCTTCCGAATTACCTTTACAGCCAGCTCAGCAATCTTTTCATAGAGTTTAAACTCATCGAGTCTTCCCTTTTTCTCGGCAAATATCCTGGCCTTGTCCTTAAATATCACTGCACGTGGATCTGATACAGTATACACAGCATGCCCAATTCCATAAATCTTTCCTGATTTATCACCGGCTTTTTTATCCAAGATAAGTTCAAGATATCTATAGATTTCTTCGTCATCATTCCAGTCCTTAACATTATCTTTGATATCGTCCATCATTCGCATTACAGCCTCGTTTGCCCCACCGTGTAAATGTCCGGCTAAAGAGGCTATACCAGCGCAAATAGCCATGTATGTATCGGTCAGACTGGATGAAACAGTCCTAACTGTGAAGGTAGAGTTGTTTCCACCACCATGTTCAGCATGTAGTATCAATGCAATGTCAAACAGATGAGCCACAAAATCATCGGGCACTTCACCTCCAAACAGCATATACAGAAAGTTCTGAGCAGTACTGAGGTTTGGTTCTGGCTCTATAAAGGTAGGACTTTGACCATTCTCTTTTAAAACACAATAGTTATAGGCTACTATGGTTGGGAATTTAGCAATCAGATCAATACACTGCCTTGTAACATCTCTGATATTAGTTGATCTTGGATTACTGTCAAACTTATGTAAAGAGGCAACCGCAATATGCAGTGCACCCATTTGATCATCATTCTTTGAGTTGTATTTAATGATCTTCTTGGCAAGATCTGGTAAAGAACGGCGCTCTCCAAGGACCTCAAAAAATCTCTCAAGGTTGGCCTTAGTTGGTAGTTCACCTGTTAATAAAAGATATACAACCTCCTCAAAACCAAATCGTTTCTCTTTTTCGACATTCTTAACTATTTCCTCCACATCATAACCACAATAGTAAAGCTTGCCAGGAACAGGATGATTCTTTCCCCATTTGTCCTTTTTGTATCCAATTACCTGGCCTTTACTCGTAATACCAACTACCACTCCGGTACCATCAAGATTCCGGAGGCCAAGTTTTATATTCTTCCTGCGAACAAGTTCAGG
>JAADIE010000089.1 GCA_013151495.1 Nitrospirota bacterium
TTTAAGGAAGGGAAGGGCAAAGGGTCTGTCGCCTTTGCCCAGATTATGGAAGATAGATTATTCGATATGGAAGGTGGCCACTTCTTTAATGCCTGGCAGATACTCCCCCACAGGTACAAGTTTTTTATTCTGATTTACACAGTCGATTATTATGTTCCAGAGCTGGTTCAACTCTTCCCTTTCCCTTTCATTTTCGGGAATCATCTTAATAAGGGTACCCTCGAGTTCGATTTTCATGATCTCCTCCTTTTTATTTTAATTATACTATGTAAAATAATTTTATGAAGTAGTTCCTTTATTTATTGAAATAAAAGTATAAGTTAAGTTATAATTTTTAGTTAAATTTCTTTACCTTAGTGGAATTATTTGAGTATTATATCTGCTAAAGTTAAAAATTTAAAGTAAGGGGGACAGCCATTAAGATTCTTTTTAACAATAAGGAAAAGGAGATCGAGAAGTCCAGGGTCCTTGAGTTTTTGAAGGGCATTGGCGCAGTGGCCTTTAAAAAGGATGGTACTATCTACGACCTTGCCAGAATTGAGGACCTTGATAACGATGAAACAATTGAGGCGGTTCTGGTTGATACACCTGAGGGGCTTGAGATTTATCGACACAGCACCTCTCATATAATGGCCCATGCAGTTAAAGAGCTATTCCCTGATGCCAAGGTTGCAATAGGTCCGGCCATTGAGGATGGCTTTTATTATGATTTCGATGTTGATACCCCATTTACCCCTGAAGACTTAAAACGGATAGAGCAAAAGATGGAGGAGATAATAAAGAAGAACTCTCCTTTTGTAAGAAAAAGTATGCCTCGTGAGGAGGCAATCGAGTTTTTCAAAAAACAGGGAGAGGCTTACAAGGTTGAGTTGCTTGAGGAGCTTGATGAAGAAGAGGTTTCGGTATATGAAGAGGGTGGATTTGTTGACCTCTGCAGAGGTCCTCACTTACCCTCCACCGGTTTTGTTAAGGCCTTCAAACTCTTAAACGCAGCAGGGGCGTACTGGCGTGGTGACGAACGGAACAAGATGCTCCAGCGTATATATGGAACCGCTTTTCCAGATAAAAAGAGACTCAAGGAGTATCTTCAGTTCCTCGAGGAGGTAAAAAAGAGGGATCATCGCAGGCTCGGAAAGGAACTTGATCTTTTCAGTATTAATGATGAGATAGGGCCTGGGTTGATACTCTGGCATCCGGATGGCGCCCTGATAAGAAAGACCATTGAGGATTTCTGGCGCGAGGAGCATCTAAAAGCCGACTACCAGCTACTATATACACCTCACATAGCCAAACTCCATTTGTGGGAAAGAAGTGGACACTGGAACTTTTACCGTGAAAATATGTACTCACCAATGGAAATAGAAGGGGTTAATTATGAAATAAAGCCAATGAATTGTCCCTTCCATATAGCAATATATAAGAGCTCGCTACGCAGTTATCGAGACTTTCCAATCAGGTATGCCGAGCTTGGCACTGTATATAGATATGAGAGGTCTGGAGTGCTTCACGGTCTTTTAAGGGTCAGGGGTTTTACCCAGGACGATGCCCATATATTCTGCCGTGAAGATCAGATAGAGGATGAGATTCTCAGGGTTCTTGACTTTACAATCTTTATCTTGCAGACCTTTGGCTTTAAGGAGTACCAGGTTTATCTTTCAACCAGGCCTGAAAAATATGTGGGCACCCTTGAGAACTGGGAGCGTTCTACCAATGCCTTAAAGCTTGCCCTTGAGCACAAGGGCATTGAATATGATGTAGACCCTGGTGAGGGTGTGTTTTATGGTCCTAAAATAGACATAAAGGTCAAGGATTCGCTTGGCCGTCAATGGCAGTGTAGTACTATTCAGGTTGATTTCAATATTCCGGAGAGATTCGATATAACATATCGCGGTCCTGATGGGAAAGAACATAGACCGATCATGATTCATCGTGCATTAATGGGGTCTCTGGAGCGTTTTTTTGGCATTCTTATAGAGCATTATGCCGGTGCGTTTCCCCTGTGGCTATCTCCGGTACAGGTAGGTATTATAACCGTTGCCGACAGGCATGTCGAGTATGCCCGGGGGGTGTTAGAAAGGATGAAATCGGCTGGCATAAGGGTAAAGGGATATTTCGATAATGAGAAGGTTAATTATAAAATCAGACAGGCATCTTTGAGAAAGGTGCCCTATTTGGTTATAATAGGTGATAAAGAGATAGAAAGCGGATTATTGCCTGTCCGTAAACGCGGGAGGGTACAGAGTGGACCATATAGGGTTGATGACTTGATCTCCAGGCTAAAAGAGGAGATAGAAGACAAGTCGTTAGAACTAAATATTTAAATTTTAGGAGGTGGGGTTATAGCACAGGATTATCGAGTAAATGAAAGGATAAGGGCCAGAGAGGTCAGGCTGGTAGATTCAGATGGAAAGCAGCTGGGGATTGTCTCTTTGCGTGAGGCCCTGAGGATTGCTGACGAGAGGGGACTTGATCTTGTAGAGGTGGCTCCAAACGCTAATCCTCCAGTATGCAAAATAATGGATTATGGGAAGTTTCGTTATCAGCAGAGCAAGAAGCAGAGTCACAAGAAGACAATCGAGGTGAAAGAGGTGAAGATAAGACCTAACATTGATAAACACGACCTGGAGCTAAAGATCCGTAACATAAAGAGGTTCCTGGAGGATGGAAACAAGGCGAAGGTAACCATGTTTTTCAGGGGACGCGAGATTATAAGACCTGAGTTAGGTCTCCAGGTATTTGACAGAATTATTGAGAGCCTTGAGGGTAAATATCACATCGAAAACAAGCCAAAACTTCAGGGCAAAACCATGACGATGGTTATATCGCCCAAGTAGATAAAGGTTTAATTCAGGAAAGGAGGAACAATGCCAAAGCTGAAGACTCACAGAGGAGCGGCCAAAAGGTTTAAAATAACTGGCTCTGGAAAAATCAAGAGGTTCAGGGCCAATAAGAGTCATCTTCTTACTGGAAAGCCTTCAAAGCGTACAAGACGCCTGAGAAAGGCTACACTGGTTGATAAAACAGAGGTAAAAAAGATCAAGACCATGCTTCCGTATGGCTAAAATATAATTTAATTTAAGTATCAGGAGGTTTTGAGATGCCAAGGGCGAAAGGTGGATTCAAGACTCGCAGAAGAAGAAAAAAGGTCCTTAAGATGGCAAAGGGTTATTATGGTGCCCGTAGCCGTTGTTATAAGGTGGCAAAACAGGCTGTTGAACATGCCCTCCAGTATGCCTATCGTGACAGAAGGGCAAAGAAAAGGGAGTTCAGGCGACTATGGATTATCAGGATTAATGCAGCTGCCAGACAGGCCGGCGTTACTTATAGCCAGTTTATTTGTGGTTTGAGAAAGGCAGGTATAGAGCTTGACAGAAAGGTACTTGCTGATATTGCATATAACGATCCGACCACTTTTAATCAGCTTGTGGAGAAGGCTAAACAGGCCCTGGCTGCATAAAATCGTGTATGAATGAGATTGAAAAGATAAAAGAGGAGTTCCAGTCTCAAAAGGCTGATGTCAGGGACTTAAATGCCCTTAGACAGCTCAAGGCAAGATACATAGGTAAGAAAGGGATTGTTACCCAGAAGGTAAGATCCCTTTCTTCTTTACCAAAAGAGGAAAGACCCAGGGTCGGAAGGGAACTCAACCTCTTAAAAAGTTTTATTGAAGAAGAGCTAAAAAAGCTTGAGAAGGCCTTATCAGAGGAAGAGGCAAAAAGGAATCTGCTTAAAGACCATATAGATATAACCCTTCCTGGAAAATACATAGAGCCCGGTAGTTATCATCCAATAAATCAGGTACTTCAGGAGATTATTGATATTTTTGTAACGATGGGCTTTTCTGTTGAAGAAGGCCCGGAGGTAGAGCTTGATTATTACAACTTCGAGGCTCTCAACATTCCCAGGGAACATCCTGCAAGGGATATGCAGGATACCTTCTATATAAGAACTGAGACCTCCGATGATTTTATTGTAAGTGATGTGGTGCTTCGTACCCATACATCTCCGGTACAGATCAGGGGTATGGAGAAGAGAAAACCACCGTTTAGGTTTATAGCTCCGGGTAAAGTGTACAGGTGTGACTCAGATGTTTCTCATACCCCTATGTTTCATCAGGTTGAGGGACTCATGGTCGGCGAGGATGTAACATTTGCAGACCTTAAAGGTGTACTCGAGATATTCGTTCATCAGCTTTTTGGCCCTCAAACACCCGTTCGGTTCAGACCCAGCTACTTCCCATTCACTGAACCATCAGCAGAGGTAGACATAGGTTGTATACTCTGTGGTGGTAAGGGCTGTAGGGTTTGTAAAGGAACCGGCTGGCTTGAAGTGCTTGGTGCTGGAATGGTTCATCCAAAGGTGTTTGAATCTGTAGGGTATGATACTGAGAGATATAAGGGGTTTGCCTTTGGGATGGGGGTCGAAAGGCTAACCATGCTCAAATACGGAATTGATGATATTCGTCTGTTTTTTGAGAATGATCTTCGTTTTTTAAGACAGTTTTAATCATTATTGACTTACTATGAAATCCTTACGCGACCTGCCTTTAACAACCAAATTCTTTATTGGTATTGGTCTGATTGTAGTGTTTTTCTGGATGCTTTTCAACATCCTGATATATGTTAATCTGAGAGATAGTGTCATTGAGCAGACCTATGAAAAGACCGATATACTATTTTCGCACATTCAGGCTACAGTGGAATATACA
>JAADIE010000017.1 GCA_013151495.1 Nitrospirota bacterium
CGGGAGATCAACATGCTTTTTTAACTTTTCATTAATAACCTGATCTCCCATAGAAACTATATGTTCCTCAACAGCTTCTATTATTCTATCAGCCCTCTTTTCAACCATTGGGTAAACACTTTTTATTAGTTCTTCATCAGCTGAACTGAATCTATAGTGCTCCTTTATCTTGGTAAAGGGCTCCATGGGCACGATAACTATTCCTCCATGCTCTTTTTCAGATACTCAGCAATGAGGGCATCGTATCGGGCTGTATGAGCAAATACCTTTTGTGCAAGCCTGAGTCTTGTTTTATAACTGACATCCAGGCTGTTTTCCTTCATTTCTGCTACCACGGTGTTGTAATCTGATGGATCCACTATTACCACCACATGCCTGAAGTTCTTTGCAGCTGCCCTTATCATGGTAGGGCCACCTATGTCTATGTTTTCAATTGCCTCTTCAAAGGTAACATCAGGCTTTGATATGGTCTTTTCAAAGGGATAGAGGTTAACCACTATCATATCTATTGTCTTAATACCATGAGCCTGCAGGGCCTTCATATGTTCGGGATTATCTCTGAGTGCAAGTATACCACCATGAATCATCGGGTGAAGGGTCTTTACTCTGCCATCGAGCATCTCAGGAAACCCTGTATAATCAGACACCTCTGTAACAGGCACACCGGCATCTTTGATCTTCTTTGCTGTCCCTCCTGTCGATAATATCTCCACACCAAAATCATTAAGGGCCTTTGCAAACTCCACTATACCGCTTTTGTCGGAAACACTTATGATAGCCCTTTGAATCCTGCCCATGAGGTCCTCCTTCAAGGTTGGTAAAATATCTCGAACAATTCTAACATCTTGCCTTTCCATTGGTAAAGGCAGTAAGATTATGTTATGCCCCTTTATGTATATGAAGCGGTTACCAGTAACGGAAGAAAGATCAAACAGAAAAAGTCTGCCCCCGATATTGAAACACTGAAAGAGGATCTCAGAAAAGAAGGCTACCTGCCTGTTCGAATATATCCATACAAGCCTGGAGGGCTTTCCACTGTATTTAAAAGGATAAATAGTAAAGACCTGCAGGTTTTTACAGACGAGCTTGCAAGCCTTCTGGAGGCAGGCCTTCAGTTAGACAGGGCAATAGGAGTGCTTGCCGAGCATGCTGAAAAGGAAGCCCTTCGTGAGATTTTACATGAGGTAAATCGAGACATTCAGCGAGGAATGACTCTATCGCAGGCATTATCAAAACACAGGGTTTTTCCAAGACTATATATAAATATGGTTAGAGCTGGTGAGGCCGGGGGCATACTGGAACCAGTATTACGCCGAATTGCCTCTTTTTTGGAAACCACTAATACCTTTAAAGAAGAGGTTCTTTCTGCCCTGGTTTACCCAATCTTACTTACGCTGGTAGGTTCAGCTGCCATAGCTGTTTTGATGCTTTATGTGATACCCAAGTTTGCCATTATTTTTGAAGAGATGGGCCAGACCCTACCTCTTACAACCCTTATACTAATGAATTTTAGTAATACCGCTACCACTTACTGGTGGGTGGTACTTGCCGGATTTATATTAATAATATACGGAATAAAGCGATACGCCTCTACTGAAGAGGGAAGACTTTTTATCGATAAGGTATTGATAAAGATTCCACTAATAAGTAAGCTCCAGATGAAGATTTATATCTCCCGGTTTTCCCGTACAATGGGAACCCTCCTAAAAAGCGGGGTGCCCATTTTAACGGCTATCAGGATATCCAGAGAAGTGGTAGGTAATCACCTTATCTCAAGCCGGCTTCAGGTCTTAGAGGAGGGTGTAAGAAAAGGAAGAGGGGTGACTGCCCCTTTAAGAGACAGTGGTGTTTTTCCGGAGGTAGTTCTGCAGATGGTGGCTGTTGGTGAGGAGGCCGGTCGTCTGGAAGACACCTTCATCAAGATTGCTGAACGCTTTGAACATGAAAGCAAGGGAATGATAAAAAGGCTGCTTAGCTTTATAGAGCCCTCCATTATACTGATTATGGGGCTCGTGGTCGGATTTATTGTAATTAGTATGTTGATGGCTATTTTCAGTATTAATGAAATCCCTCTTTAGAGGGTAATTAAAAAATCCTAAATAACCTTATTAAAAAATTAAAATCCTCATTCCTTGACAATTTCTTTTTGTATTTGTATCATATAGCACTTTTAAAAACTCTTTTGTAAGTCCTTATATTAAGGAGGAAAAAGTGGAAGAAGGCGGATATCTAATCCATATTCCTGGAGTCCCCTCATTTGTTACCTATTCCTGGCTGGCAACAGCAATCCTGATTATCGTTGCCCTGCTGGTTAGAAAGTCAATCAAAATGGTGCCCACCGGAGTACAGAATGTTGTAGAAGCAGTGGTTGAGGCCCTTTATAATCTATGTGAAGATGTCATCGGTAAACACTGGGCAAGGGCACATTTTCCATTGATAGGAACTCTCGGTATCTATATACTCCTGTGTAATTATATGGGACTTATTCCAGGTTTTGATTCACCCACAGCAAATATAAATACAACTGCAGCCTGTGCTATACCAGTATTTTTTGCCACCCATTACTATGGTATCAAGGTACACAAGGCAAAATACATAAATCATTTCCTTGGCCCTATACGGTCCGTTTTTGCACTTCCATTGATGATCATGATGTTTTTTATCGAGCTAATAGGTCACTTTGTCAGGCCTTTAACTCTCTCAGTCAGGTTGTTTGGAAACATGGTTGCAAAACATATTCTTCTGATAGTGCTTGGAATACTGGCTCCTGCAATAATACCAATTACAATTCTTGGCCTTGGTGTACTGGTCGGGCTTGTTCAGGCCTTTGTCTTTGTCCTCTTAAGTGCAATGTATCTTGCTGGTGCCGTTGAAGAGGCACATTAATAGAAAAACCTATTAGAGGAAAGGAGGAGTGAGGAATGAAGAGAGTGGTTGTTGCTGTACTTCTTTCACTGCTGGTAATTACTCTGATGGCTCCAATCGTCTTTGCTGCTGAAGAGGCTGCTGGTGGTTCCTCTGCCAATATCGATTACTACGCAATGGCAGTTCTTGGATGTGGTCTTGCCATTGGACTGGCAGCCTTTGGTACGGGCATTGGACAGGGTCTTGGTCTCAGCAGGGCCTGTGAAGGTGTTGCTCGTAATCCTGGTGCATCTGGTAAGATCACCACAACACTGATCATCGGTCTTGCAATGATCGAGTCACTCTGTATCTATGCCCTTGTCGTGGTTCTGATTGTTTTCTTCGTCAATCCATTCAAACTCTAAAATATCCGGCACCAGGAGAAAGATTACACAGATACTCCTGGTGCCTTTGTCGTTTCTGGCAGTATTTTTAGAAAGGACTCTTCAATAAAAATGCAGGTTAAGAGACTGGTAGTTGGTCCTCTTGAGGAAAACACCTATATAGTTTACGACAAAGAGACAAAAGAGGCACTAATAATAGACCCCGGAGATGAACCAGATAGAATAGAGGATCTGGTCAGGGTAGAGGGATTAAAGGTTAAATATCTGGTCTGCACTCATGCCCATTTTGATCATGTAGGGGCCCTCCCTGAACTAAAAAAATCAACCAGTGCTGATATACTGATCCATCCAGATGATCTTGAGATTTACGAAGCAGCAAGAGATATGGCGGCATTCTGGGGCTACGATATAGACCCCTTACCAAAGCCAGACATCTATGTTAAAGAGGGAGATGTAATCAAGGCAGGCAACTTATCTTTCAAGGTTATTCATACACCTGGACACAGCCCCGGCGGAATATGTCTTTATGGACAGGGGGTCTTATTTACAGGAGATACCATGTTTGCTGGTTCTGTGGGAAGAACGGATTTCCACGGAGGCAGCTTAAGCAAACTGAAGGAATCCTTCAAGCGGCTTATATCACTTCCAGCGGATACAGTGGTTTATCCGGGGCATGGACCAGAAACCACTATTTCCAATGAAAAACAAAACAACTTCTTTATCCACGAACTCGACTAAATTTTAAATCCCAAATCTAAAATCTGAAATCTCAAATCTAAAATCTTAAATCAAAAGGTGTCTCCCCTCACGATCTCTTCAGTACAATAATCCACAAGGGCAACAGCTGTATTCTGTCTTACACTAATGACCCTTATTTTTCCTATTGGCCTTTCGGGTCCTTTGGAAGATATGATATTGAGTACATCACCTGGCATTAATCCATCGACAACACCTCTGTCAATGTATACCACATCCATTTTTCCACTTAGGTATCTCAAATCCTTTGCTGCAATCACAGTTCCGTGTAGATTGCTCTGTCTTTCATTCATAATTTCAAGAGGCCTGACATCGTAGTAATCATCAAGGAATGAACCAATCTCTATTTCAGAGTAGGACCTGACAACTCTGGCCTTAATATAGCCTGCCTCTTTACCAGTTACCTCTATTGTACCTGTAATCTCCACAAGTTCACCCAGGGGTTCCCCGGTAACAGGATGCTCAACCACTCCATAGCTTTTAAAGGTATAGAACTTATCACCAACATTGACATCCCTGTTGACATCGATATATACCTCATCCTGCTCACCAATTATGGTTCTTCCTGAGGGAGTAGATACCAGAGTGCCTACCTTTTTAACATTCTGCTCTATATAGCCTGAACTCAAAATCACATCAGGCGAGATTACCATTAAAGGCTCAGGTTTTGGGATTACCGGTTTTTCAACCTCCTTTTTTG
>JAADIE010000053.1 GCA_013151495.1 Nitrospirota bacterium
AAAATACCATCTATTACAGGCTGAGAAAGGATATCTCTGGATTTCAACGAGGAACGGTTTTTATAGAAGGCACAGTGGTGCATGGTTATCACAGGATCAAGAGAATTCTTAACCTTCAGGAGGGTATAACTCGATACATAAAAGGCCCCTTTTACATTGAAGAAAAAATGGATGGCTACAACATACGAATCCGAAAGATAGGCACAAAGGTATTTGCCTTCACAAGGGGTGGATTTATATGTCCTTTTACCATGGATAGATTGCATGAGTTTATAGATACAGCATTCTTTGACACCTATCCTGACCTGACCCTTTGTGCTGAGGTTGTAGGCCCTGAAAATCCCTATAACTCTGAAGGAGTTCCCTATATGGACAGGGATATACAGTTTTACATCTTCGATATAAAAGACCGTCTTGGTCGTAGCCTTCCAATAGAAAAACGGTACAGAATTTATAAGGAGGCATCGCTTAATAGTGTTCGCAGGTGGGGGCCCTTCCAGAAAGGGGATATCGAAAAGATCAGGGATATTGTCCGAGAGCTTGATGCTGAGCAAAGAGAAGGTATCGTGATAAAACCGATTACACAGGGGCCAGACCTGAAATATGTAACCCTTGGCTCATGTATTAGGGATATAAAGGCCACTGCCCATCTGATGACCGAGATTCCAGCCGGCTTTTACATCCAGCGTATCCTGAGGCTTGTAATGATATGCAGGGAATTTGATATTCCCCTTACCAGTGAGATCTTAGCCGATATAGGCAAGGCCCTTGTTTTACCGCTGGATGAAAGTGTCTCTGAGGTAAAAAAGGGAGAAAAAATCAAGGAGTATTTCCGAATAAGGGTAAACAAAAAAGAAACCATCGACCGTATGTTAAGACATCTCAAGAAAACAGGCATAACCGCTCAGATTGTTTCAGTTAATCAGGAGGATGGAAAATTTGTTGTCACCTTCTACCGAACCTTTCCAAAGGGGACAAAGATACTAAAGAGGGCCTTGAAGGGTTATGGTATTTATGATTGAGCCGTGGGGTAAACTGCCTTGGCCTTTTTTATAGCACTGAGAAGATAATCCCTGAATTTTTCCGGAAACAGCCATTTTATACCCAGTTTTTCAGCCCATTTAATCACACCCCTGTCTGCTGTCACCAGCAGGGCATCGAGCTCGCGTGCAAGAAGGATAAGGTCAACATCCTCCTTTGAATCAATAATACCCTCTCTCAGTGCTTCTCTGTATTTTTTTCTTAAATCCTGTATGATCTGTCGTTCATCCTTTTTTCCACTCTCTCTGACCGCTGCCTCTGCAACCCTGAGGCCTTTGTTTATTCGGGCCCTTATGTCCTCGATCAGTTCATAGAGCAGAAAGGCCGGGCAGCTCATCTCATATCTGCTTGGTGGTTTCTGATGCAGTATTATAAGCAGGTCTCCTGGTATCTTTTCTATGTCAATAAAATTAAGTAATTCCTTGAAGATAGACGGAGGCATATAAAACTCTAAAATTGGTATCTGGGCGGCCAGAAACAGAAAACCTTCAAGGGCTTCGGTGGGATTATCACCAAAGTATTTTCTTACATCAGGATTAACAAACAGGCTTGTGTCGAGCACAACCCTGCCGATTCGTGGCGGTTGAGGGGCCTCATTAGTCCTCTGATCCCTGCTGTCTGTCAATTTTACAGCTTCCGTAAAGGTTAAAAGAAAAGGTATTCCATTGTTTACATGAAGGGCACCTGCCAGAGTATTTCGTAGATATATGCCCACAGTTTTCACAACAGTAGGGAACCCTTAATAAGGTATCCAGATTAAGGGTATCTATAAACTCCTTGGCAGCCATATCAAACTGGCCACGCTTATGATAGATCATACCTCTCATCTTGGATATTTCCTTTGACAGCCCCGGGTCTTCGATATTATTAATAGTTTCAAGGGCATCATCGAGCATCTCCAATCTGTAATAAAGCTTGGCCAGGAAAAAGCTCAATCTGCTGTCTGTTGATATACCCAGGGACTCCTGATAAAGACCAATAATCCTTGAAGGGTCTCCATTTTTCAACAACAACTCCTCAAGCCTTGCAAGAACCACAAGACGACCGTGCCTCTTATACACATCCTCCAGATAATTTATTGCATCCTCTGTTCTGCCCTCTTTGATCATTACCTCTGCCATAAGAAGATGCCCTGGTGTAAAGGTATCATCCTGTTTTAAAAGACCCTTCAATCCCTTTTTTACCTTCTCAATCTCACCATGCTCAAGCAGGCTATTGTATAACTCATAACTGTAGCCAAGGACCCTTTTTTCGGCCTCCCGCCTGTCCTGCTCTGCCCTGGTAAACCTTGAAAGGTCCTTATACAGGTCGATTAACCCCTCCCAATCCTCTTTCCTCTCAAGCAAATCTGCCTTCATATAAAGGGCCTTATAGTTCTTGGGATCCTCTTTTAGTACCTCTTCAATAATATCCATCGCCTCATCGGAAAGCCCCATCCGGGTCTTGATCTCTGCAAGCCTCAACTTCGAAACAATATGTGCTGGCTCAATAGAAAGTATCCTTTTATAGTAGTCCTGGGCCTCTTTTAAAGAATTCCTGCCCTGATAAATCTGTCCAAGCAACAACAGGGCCTGGATATTCCTGTCATCCTCACCAAGTATCTGCTTTAATGTCTCTATTGCCTCTGACTCCCTGCCACACTCAATGGCATTCTGGGCCCTGGAGTATAGCTCCTGTATCTTTTGCTGTTTCTTCTGCCTTTTCTGGATCTGCAGGTTTGTTATCAGCCTCTTTGTATCTCTTACAGTGTATATAAGGAGCATAAAGAGCACACCTGCTGCTGCAGATATGAGCATAAGCGTAATCTTTGGAATCTGGTAAGTGGTTGTGCTGGTAATGGCTATCTCGATGGTCTCTCTGTTGTAAAGTGCAAGATAGCCAACAGCACCCAGAAATAGTATTATCAAAAAAGCAATAAACTTACCCATCAGTAATGATACCTCATTCCCTTTTTTATTGTTACTGCCCGGTAAATCTGTTCAAGTAGTAAGACACGTGCAAGTTCATGGGTGAAGGTCATTGGTGAAAGCGACAATACATCCTTAGCCTTCCTGTATACCTCTTCAGAAACTCCATATACGCTTCCAAGAAGAAAGGAAATCTCTTCATGAGCAAAAAGGTAATCTGAAAACTCCACTGAATTCATTAACCTGCCCTTTTCAGAAAGTAAAACATACTCACTAACGGTCTTGAAAACCCTCTCCTCCTCCCTTTTTAAGATCCTGTCCACATCAGAGCCCTTTTCATCTTTTATCGTGACAATCTCAAGTTGTAAAAAACGCTTAATCAACCGTGTATATTTATCGAGGGCCTCCTTTATAAAACCCTCTTTGGACTTACCTATCCAGAATATCCTGATCCTTCTCAAACTCTATCCTTGGTGCATCAATCCAGAGATTCTCAATCTGGTAATATTCGCGGGTTTGTTCTTCAAAGACATGGACTATTACATCTGAGTAGTCCATTAAAACCCATTTACTGAAATTGTATCCCTCAATTGAGGCAGGTCTGATGCCTCTCTTTTTTAATTCTTCCTCAATATAATCAACTATAGTTCTTACCCTTTCGCCCGAACATATAATAAAATAGTCTGTAATTATTGTAAGATGTTTCAGTTCAAGAATCTCTATATCCTTGGCCTTCTTTGCCTCGGCCAGCTCAACTATCAAACGTGCCTTTTCCTTACTTTCTATTTTAAAGACTCACCCCTTTCTGACAATTCAGTCTGCTCTTTTATAAAGCCCTTTAGAAATTATATATAATTCTACCGATTCAGGCAACAAGTATTTTATACTTTCTCCATTTCTTACCTTCTGGCGTATCCTTGATGCTGATATGTCAAGGCCCTGAACCTCAAGCAAGAAGACCTTTCTTCCACTTACAAGCTCAAGCGTAATAATGCCATCCGAGTCGTCCATCTCTGTAGTCTTTAAATAAGGAGAGCCATAAATCTCTGTAATACTATGGGGTGGTCTGTTCATAATAGCAAAATCCGTAAGCTCTACTATCTCCTCTGGTTTATACCATAGCGGCAGCTCAAGAAATGAATCAATTCCCATAATGAATACCAGTTCTGTGCCGTGCCATATTTGCCTTAGTTCCTTGAGAGTATGAAGAGTATAGGAGATGCCCTGGCGCTTACATTCTATGTCGGAGAGTTCAAAAAATGGATTACTCTCGATTGCCATCCTGACCATTTCAAGCCTGTGATCTGCCGAAACAACATCGCTCTTTTTCAGGGGTGGAATACAAGAGGGTATAAAGATAATCCTTGAAAGATTGAGCTTTTCTCTTACCTCTTCAGCCAGCCTTAAATGGCCAAAGTGAATGGGATTAAATGTACCACCAAGTATACCTATCTTTTTTTTCGAGGCTTCTATTTTAATATCACTCCGTTTTTTTTTGGTGTTATTTTATAGAAACACCTTACAAAAATCAAGGAATGCCCAATCTGTATCTTATAGAAATTTACTCAAATGTTTTGGTAAAATATTTAAGCGGATGGTGAGTGTAGCTCAATGGTTAGAGCACTGGACTGTGGCTCCAGGGGTTGTGGGTTCGAGTCCCATCACTCACCCCAATTTTTAATATAAATCCTGCCTTATGAATAAAGCTCTTCAGGAAATAATCAAGCATGTTAGAGCTTGACGATACAATCGCTGCAATCTCTACTCCTTTAGGCGAAGGTGCAATAGGAATTGTCAGACTTTCAGGTCCGAGGGCCTTTGATATTGCTGAAAGGATTTTTATATCACCCAAAAACAAATCAATCTCTCAGGCAACCTCTCATTCAATGCTTTATGGATTTATTGTAAATCCAGACACACAAGAGACCATAGATGAGGTACTGCTAACAGTTCTTAAAGCACCCAATACCTATACCCGTGAGGATATGGTTGAGATAAACTGTCATGGTGGTGTGCTTGCGGTTAGAAAGGTACTTGAGCTGGTTTTAGGGCTTGGAGCACGCCTTGCTGAGCCAGGGGAGTTTACCCTGAGGGCCTTTGTAAATGGCCGTATAGACCTATCACAGGCTGAAGCCACTGCAGACCTTATAAAGGCCAAAACAGAAAGGAGTTCGAAAATTGCACTGGATCAACTAAAGGGGAGCCTTTCTAACAAAATCAAGACTCTAAGGGAGTCTCTTACAGAGGTGGTGGTTCATATCGAGGCCTATATTGATTTTCCTGAAGAGGAATTAGATTTAGAAACCGAAGACAAACTCATTAACAGACTAAAAACCATCAAGGAAGAGCTACAAAAACTGAGTCTCACCTATGAAGAGGCACGTTTTTACAGAGATGGTGTAGCAGTGGCAATTGTTGGCAGACCGAATGTGGGCAAATCATCGCTACTTAACAGGCTTATGCAGCAGGACAGGGCCATAGTTACTGAAATCCCCGGCACCACAAGGGATGTTATAGAGGAGTATCTGAACCTTGAAGGGTTGCCTGTCAGGATAATGGATACCGCTGGTATACGCAAAACTCATGATCTTGCCGAGGCAGAAGGGGTTCGTCGCAGTCTTCAGGCTATTGAGGGGGCAGACCTTATACTGGCCCTTCTTGATCTTAGCCAGCCACTCACAGAAGAAGACCGCTTTATGCTTGATAAGGTAAGGCACAAGAACACCCTTCTGGTACTTAATAAGGCAGACCTTAAGGCGCAATTACCACTTTCGGATTTACCCGATGAGATACAAAAGGTACGAATATCTGCAAAAACCGGAGATGGTCTTGATGAGTTGAAAAAGGCAATACTAAGGCAAATAATTAAAAAGGAAATTAGTAGTGAGGGCGTGGTAATAACCAACATGCGTCATAAACTGGCCATCGACCGGGCAGTGCTGGCAATAACAAGGACTATAGATGCAATAAAAGACAAAGCCCCATATGAAATAATCGCCCTTGAGGCAAGAGACGCACTTAACAGCCTGGGAGAGATCATAGGCGAAGTTACTACCGATGATATCCTGAACAGGATATTCAGCTCTTTTTGTATTGGAAAATGAACGGCCCCATCCGAATAGGAATTAGCACCTGTCTGCTTGGCTACAGGGTTCGTTACGATGGTGACCACTGCCTTGATACCATCTTAAGATATAACCTTGGAGAACTTATTGAATGGATTCCTGTATGCCCTGAGGTAGAGTGTGGCTTTCCTGTGCCCCGAGAGCCCATGATACTTTCTGGTCCCCCTAAGAAACCGCGCCTTATAACCCGATACTCAGGAAAGGACTATACAGAAATGTTTATGGAGTGGATATTAGAAAAAACTGATGAATTAGCTGGATCGGGACTCAGTGGATTCATATTCAAAAGTCGTTCACCAAGCTGCGGACTGGGTGATACAAAGATTTACACCCCAACCGGTGAGATTGTAAGAGGAAATGGTCTTTTTGCCGATTCATTTCGAAAAAGGTTTCCCTTCATCCCGGTTCAAAACAGTGAATACCTTTATGAAAGATCAAAAATGGTAAGTTTCTTCAGGTCTGTGATTGTTTATAAAAAATGGAAGGAATTTTTATCCAGAGGATTAGTAAAGGGCCCTCAAGGGTTACAGGGCCCTTTACCTTTTAAGATGACATAAGTATCTTCAAGGCCCTGAGTCTGCTTGGATGTTTCAGCTTTCTGAGGGCCTTTGCCTCTATCTGACGGACACGCTCGCGTGTAATTGAAAGGTGTCTTCCAACCTCTTCAAGGGTATGATCACGGTCTACACCGATACCAAAGCGCATCCTGATAACCTTCTCTTCCTTGGGAGTCAGGGTGCTTAGCACTCGCTGTATGTGTTCAGACATTTCTGCCCTCTCCGCATCTGCATATGGAGACGGGCTGTTTTTGTCGCCAATAAAGTCTTCAAGCTCTGTGTCTTCGTCGCCCACTGGTGTCTGTAGTGCTATCGGGTCCTGGATTGCCCTGAAAACCTCCTCAACCTTTCTTGTGGGCACACCAAGCTTTTTGGCTATCTCTTCGTTGGTTGGCTCTCTGCCAAGCTGCTGGGTAAGTTCACGGGTAACCTTTGTCACCCTGTTATAAAACTCCATCATGTGTACAGGAACCCTTATGGTCTTTGTCTGATCAATCAGGGCCCTTGTGATTGCCTGACGAATCCACCAGGTTGCATAGGTACTGAACTTAAAGCCCTTTTCGTATTTGAACTTATCAACTGCCTTCATCAAACCGATGTTTCCTTCCTGTATGAGGTCAAGCAGTGGGAGACCTCTACCCACATAGTTTTTAGCTATATTAACTACAAGCCTGAGGTTTCGGGTAATAAGCTCGTTTTTGGCAGCTGTAACAAGCTGCTGAGCCTTTGAAATCCTATCCCACATCTTCTTGAATTCATCAATTTTTACACCAAGCTCAGCTTCCAGACGTTTATACTCCTCATTTATCTCTTTATAAAGGGCCTCGAGTTTGACTGGTTTTATACCCTTTGCCTTTTTTTCCCTAATTAATTTTCTTAGACCCTTCAGGCCCTTATATCTTTCAACCTTTTTATCAAGTGAGTTTATGTACTTGCTAACCTCCTCCAGGTGTTCAAGTGTAAGTCTGAGGACCTCGTCAGCCCTTTCGTCCTCATTCATCATTTCCTCTTCATTTTCCAGGCTCATCTCAAACTTTTTATAAATAGGCAGCTTGGTTACAATACTTTTTATTATATTCCGGCCTTCTTCAAGGTTTTTAGCAAGCTCAGTTTCTTCATCCTTTGTAAGGATAGATATATCACCCATGGAATGGAAGTATGCCTGAACCAGGTCTTCGGTTTTTTCGTACTCCTCGGGCTCTTCTGCAGGAACCTCGGTCTCAGTATAACCCTCTTCAACAACCTTTACACCCATGTCCTGCAGAAGATCCATTAGATCTTCTAACTCATCAGGTGAAAAATACTCTGAGGGCAATGCTTCATTGATCTCGTCATAGGTGAGCATGCCCCTTCTTTTTCCAAGATTTATTATCTCTTCAAATATATCTCTTTCTCTCATCTACCCAACACCGTCCTTTATATAAAATAAAAAGGGATTAAATCCCTTTTTTTCATTATATAATATTTTTGGTTCAGTTACTACTTATGTTGCTTGTTGTTTATAGGTAGTCTTTGACAACGGGGGGAAGCTGGTAGGGGATTAAAGTAGTAGGGGTCAAGTCGAACGGTCTATTAGTACTGGTAGGCTCAACGGGTTACC
>JAADIE010000064.1 GCA_013151495.1 Nitrospirota bacterium
GCCTTCAATAAAATAGTTGCTCCCAATGTGATCTTCTCAACCGGTTGTGCAGGCATGCAGGATATTATGGTGCAGGAGCTTTATGCAGACTATGTAGAGACTATCAATACAGAGATTTCCTGGTGGAAGATGGTTCTCACTGGCTACTTTTATGCCACAAACTTCAGTGGATATAGTCTTAACGATGAGCTACCAGAGCTGGTATCACTGAATAACGACTTGATGTTGTGGTTTAAGGCAAGGAATCCTTCAAAATGGAACCTTTATCCTTTAACAAAAATAGACGGAGTCGATATTCATGGTCATTCATGGCATTTTGAGAATACCAACTTTAGTGATTACAACTTCTGGGGAATGCATACATCAGGAGATTTTTACTGGTACAATGCAGTGGATTATCCTGAGTATGCCCATTTCATAGGACCCATGCTTGTCACTAATAGCCTTCAGTGGACTTATAACAGTAACGGGGTGAGTTATTTTTACCTGAACTTCCTGGGCGACGATACACTTTACTTTTACAATGCCGACAGATTTGATGGCGATTACGGAACTGCCGGCCAGGATTTCTGGAATCCTTTGCTAACCACTGCTCCGCCAGATGGTTATAACTATACTCCTGGAAGCTTAATTTCTCCTCTGTTTGTTTTAAAACTTAAAAATGGTTATCTATTTACAGAAGATATATCAGGCTCTTTTGAGACTATTTTTAGCCTTGCAGACAATCAGGACATTCTGATATTAACTGACTCCAATGAACTGAGATTTATTTGTAATCCAGGGCCCTGTATTTTTGAACAGGGACTAAATTCTCACTGGGTAGTGGAAGACAATGTTAGCTACACCGGCGATGTACCAACTGATGATGCATTTAATATTACCCTTTACTCATTAGACATAAATGCCAACACCGTTACGGTTCAGGCTTCAAATAATTATAAAAATGGAGACGATGTCGACTCTACTATGTACCTGGCATACCGACTTTCAGATGCATTAGGAAAACAGTTTACTAAAAAGCTAATGAATTATAACCCGACGACGGGCATATGGTCAGCCAGTATAACATTAAGCGAAATTGGCACATACCTCTTTTACATTGTAGCAGTAGAAAATGACAACATCTATGGTAAGGTAATAGAACAGATCGTTAATATCACCTCCTCTGGCAGCAGTAGTAGCAGTGGCGGCGGTGGTGGAGGTGGTGGGTGTTTTATAGCAACCGCTGCTTATGGTAGTTACCTGGAGCCACATGTCAGGATTTTACGAAAGTTCAGAGATGAACACCTTCTGACCAATCCTATTGGACGGGCATTAGTTAATTTTTATTATAAAATCTCCCCTCCCATAGCAACCTTTATAGCAAAATACCCCACACTTCGCACTTTAGTTAGATGGGCACTTACACCAGTAGTGTATACCATTGTATATCCGAGGATAGCTTTATTACTGATAGCTTCCTTTATCCTTCTTGCTTTTATGGTTATAATCAAAAAGCATCCTATACAGTAAAGATGTTAACTTAGCAACTTCAGTATCCCTGCCATATCGTCTGGTAAAGGGGAGTCGAATCTCATCCACTCTTCTGAATATGGGTGTCTGAACCCAAGAGTTTTAGCATGAAGCATCTGTCTTTGTATCTTCAGTCTTTTATTGTCTACCTGAATTTGTTGTTTCCTTCCATACACCTGATCTCCAATAACCGGATGCCCAATAGAGGCAAAATGAACCCTGATCTGGTGTGTCCGGCCTGTTGACAAACGGGCCTCTATTAATGTGGCTCCCCGGAGTTCCTGTACTACCCGCCAGCTCGTCTTTGCATACTTGCCTCTTTTTGTACGGGTTGACATCTTCTTTCTATGAGTCTCTGAGCGTCCAATGGGTAGCTCAATAACCCCGCTTTCCTCTTTAAGCCTGCCAAAAACAATAGCAAGATAGCTCCTCTCTATCGTTCTTTGTTTGAACTGCTCTACAAGATGGTAGTAGGCCTCGTCCTTTAGTGCAACTACCACCAGACCAGAGGTGTCCTTATCAAGCCTATGAACCACGCCGGGCCTGAGAGGTCCCCCTACTGTGGCAAGCCTGCCTACTTCATACAGCAGCCCATTCATTAGTGTTCCACTGTAATGCCCTGCTGCTGGATACATAACCAGGCCGGCAGGTTTGTCTACGACCACCAGATAATCGTCTTTGTATACTATTTTTAAAGGTATCGGCTCTGGTATAAGCCTCTCCTCAGAGACCTCAGGCAGTTGTATCTGAATCTGGTCACCCTCTTTTATTATATAACCTGCCTTTTTGACCTCTCCATTTACCTTAACCTTTTTCTGTTTAATCAATTTAATAATACTGGAACGGGTTTTCTGGAGTTTTAAACTGAGGAAAAGATCCAGTCTCAGGTTGACATTATCAGAGGTAACCAGCAGGTGGTGTTTTTTCATCTCTTTTTAATCAGAAAGGAGTATTTCCAAAAGCCTATCAAGCTCGTCAAGGCTATAATACTCTATCTCGATTTTCCCTCTTTTTCCCTTGTGATTAATCTGAACTTTAGTTCCTAACGACTGTTTTAACCTCTCTTCAAGGGCTACAATATTGGGGTCTTTTTCCTTTTTCTTCTTTGTTGTCCTGGAGGGCTTTTTTCTGCTACAGAGCTGTTCTGCCTCTCTTACGCTCAGTCCCTTTTTAATTATCTCTCTGGCTAACTGGATCTGAAGAGACCTGGTCGGCACTGACAGCAGTGCCTTTGCATGCCCAAGGGAAAGCTCACCTTTTACAATCAGATCCCTTATTTCGATCGGCAACTTAAGTATTCTTAAATAATTTGCGATAGTGGCCCTTTCCTTGCCTAGTCGCTTTGATAACTGCTCCTGGGTATATCCGTATTCATCAATTAATCTTTGAAAGGCCTCTGCCATTTCTACTGGATTAAGATCATCACGCTGTATATTCTCTATAAGTGCAAGCTCTATTGCTGTTGAGGAATCTACATCCTTTATTATGGCCGGAATTTTCTTCAGACCCGCTGATCTGGCCGCCCGCCATCGTCTTTCACCTGCCACCAGATAATATCCGCCCCCCTCAGCCTTTCGTAGGATTACCGGCTGCAAAAGCCCCTTTTCCCTGATAGATTGGGCAAGCTCTTTCAGGGCCTTTTCGTCAAAGTCCTTTCTTGGCTGCTCTGGCCCGGGCTTTATCTTCGAGACATCTATCTCTCTAACGCCTGCTCCACTGTCTGGAATAAGGGCATTTAATCCCTTACCTAATGCTGGCTTCATTTAGCATCTCCTTTGCAAGCTGAAGATAGCTCTGAGCCCCTTTAGATCGGGCATCATAGAGCATTACCGGCTTACCAAAGCTTGGTGCCTCACTAAGTGTAACATTTCTTGGGATAACTGTTGAATACACCTTCTCACCAAAAAAACGCTTTACCTCTTCAGCCACCTGGTGTGATATGGAGGTCCTTCTGTCAAACATGGTAAGTAAAACACCCTCTATCTCAAGGTCAGGATTAAAGGATGCCTGAACAAGCTGGATCGTTCTGCTTAAAAGCCCAAGCCCCTCAAGGGCATAATACTCGCACTGAACGGGTATCAGCACCGAATCTGCGGCAACCAGACCATTAAGGGTCAAAAGCCCAAGAGATGGCGGACAGTCTACAATAATATATTCATACTCGCTTGCCACCTCCTGAAGGGCATTTTTTAGCACATATTCTCTGTTTTCAACATTTACCAGCTCTACCTCAGCAGCTATAAGATCTATCGTGGATGGAGCCAGATAAAGATTATCAATGATGGTACCCTGCACGATATCCTTTATCCCGGCTCGAGAGGCGAATACATCGTATATGCTCAGGTCAATTCCTTCCCTGTCAAGCCCAAGACCACTGGTGGTGTTACTCTGAGGGTCGATATCAACCACCAGTATTTTCCTCCCGGCAAGGGCAAGGGATGCAGAAAGATTAATCGTTGTAGTGGTCTTACCAACGCCACCCTTTTGATTTGCTATAGCGATTATCTTACCCATATCCTGGAAGTGTTCCACGTGGAACATTTATTGGGATGTTCCACCTGGAACTATTATACCCTACTTAGCCAGCAGAATAAAATCTGATATAGTTGCCCTAAATCACTGACAGACTTTTAAACATATACAGAGCCGAAGGTTTTGAGCGGTTTCAGGCAGTCTAAAATTATTATAAGGAGGGTGAAGATCTTAGACTACCTGCCCCGGGGCATTGAGGCCATGGATGACCCGCGAGAACAAGTGAAAAGCAAATACCCTTCTGTTTTAATCAAGATTATGACCTTTTTCTTTTAGAAAGTTAAGCAGCTATTCACTTTCTAAAGTTGCAACCCTGTTAAAAAGTCTTTGGCTGCATAAAGCATCTTTAAGTATATGCCTTTGTCTCTTGATGCCAATGGATGAAAAAAACAGCTAAGCGATACTCTATCTGGTTAAATACTTTTCCGGCTTTTGCCTAAGGAAAATATCTCCTCAAAAACTTCTCGGTTCTTTTTATAAAACTCTTCAAGACTGTCTGAAAC
>JAADIE010000007.1 GCA_013151495.1 Nitrospirota bacterium
TACAAAAAATAAAAAGGATTTTTCATTAATAAGAGAATTTCTGAATTTTAAAATGTTAGAGTAATTGATAATGAACAGACATGAAGCAAAGTACATTATATTATTTAGGAAATTTTGAGGCATTGTTTGTTTTGAATGTTATGAAAATTGATATCAAAAAATAACATTTAACGGAAATGAGACTTCTATAAAACGCTTTTTGTTATAAATTTTGCTCATCCTTTAAACCCTATTCCTAAAGACTCAGCTGCTTTGCTGAGCCTTTTATCCAGTGTCCATAATCTTATTCCTGTGAGAAGGGCTGATGCTAATAGATGAATATCAATGTAACCCAATCCTTTTCCCATCAACTTGTGCTGTTCTATAAATGTCATGACCTCCTCATGCTCTGCCTGCACAGCCATTGGAAGAGACTGCAGAAGAGATAATATTAATGCTCTATTCTTCATATTTCCACAAGCCAGTTCTCCGATAATAAAGGGATGACACATAACACGACCATTTTCGAGAAGCTCTGCAAGTCTTTTGTTTCCCTCCCTGAGATGAGAAATCCAGACCGAGGTATCAACCAGAATCATTAGTTAAGCCTTCTACGAGGTATTGGTTTTAGTTTCTTTTCAGTTCCTCCAAGTTTTGCCAGCCTTTTGCTACTTTCAAGGGCAATCAATGCCTCAAGGGCACGCCTTATCAGGGCCGTCTTTTCTTTTACCCCTGTCAGTTTAGTTGCCTTTTCTAATAATTCATCTTCAATATTAAGTGTTGTTCTCATTGTTTTCACCCCTTATGCAAAATTATATGTATAATTATGCACAAATTGATGTTTTATTGTCTATCTGCTTTTGTTTTTTTATATCCTCAAAAGGCACAACATATTTTCGTTCTTCTTTCATTCTGATAGCAAGGTCAACATTTTCACCTCTGTCTCGTCTGCCATAAAGGTCGATAAGTTCGCCGTCAAGTTTTACTATTAGGTGCTCAAAAGGTTTATTGCCATACTTTTCTTTAACCGCACTTTGACGGGTTCGTTCTTCAAGTTCCATCTTTGATTTCACCTTCGTAAAATACTATATGACCATTAAGCTTGCCGCTCCATTCAGAAGTGTATCGGAAAAGCTTCTCGTGGTTTCACCAACAACATGAAGATACTCACCAAAGGATTCTGTAAGATTAACCACAACAGGTTCAGACCAATAGTACCTGGTTTTATATTTTTCATAGCTTATTTAATAGTCTTTATATTTAGCAAAATTATACCAGATTTAATTTTATTTTGAATAAACATTAAATAGTTTAAAATAAGGTCTAACGACAAATTTGCTTCAAATTTCAACAATTTGAGATAATATAACGATGAAGCGAGTGTATTTAGAGACCTGGGGATGTCAGATGAACTTTCATGATTCTGAGCGGGTGCTTGGGCTGCTCAGACAGAAGGGTTATGTGCGTGTTGACGACCCCAGGGAGGCAGATGTAATACTTTTTAACACATGCTCAATAAGAGAAAAGGCAGAGCATAAGTTTCTTAGCCGCCTGGGGAGAACCAAAGGGCTTAAGAAGCGTAACCCATCGCTTAAGATAGCTGTGCTTGGCTGCATTGCCCAGCAAAGCGGTGAAAAGCTCAAGGAAAAGGCACCTTATGTGGACTATGTTATAGGGCCTCAGAACATAAACAGGGTAGGGGAGGCCCTGGAGCTTGAAGAGGGTGTGCTTACTGATGACAACCCCGAGATCGCCCTGTCGGATATTCCTGCCTACAGAGAAAGCACGGTTTCTGCCTGGGTAAATATCATGTATGGCTGTAATAACTTCTGCTCATACTGCATAGTGCCATATACCAGGGGCCGTGAGAGGTCGAGACCTGCAGAAAACATAGTAAGGGAAATAGAGGAGCTTGTTAAAAATGGCTACAAAGAGGTAACTCTGCTTGGCCAGAATGTTAACTCCTACAGTGGCAATGTTACATTCCCCGAACTCCTGCGGATGGTTAATAAGATAGAAGGGCTTGAAAGGATTCGTTTTGTCACATCTCATCCAAAAGACCTGGGGCCAGAGCTTGTTCAGGCAATGGCCGAGTGCGAGAAGGTATGCGAGCATATACACCTGCCACTTCAGTCGGGCTCAGACAGGATACTTAAACTCATGAACCGTAAATACACCATGGAGCAGTACTACGAAAAAATAAGGATGCTCAGGGATGCAATCCCCGCAATAGCTATTACCACCGATATCATAGCAGGGTTTCCAACCGAAAGGGATGAAGACCATCAGGCAACCATTGAGGCCCTGAAGGAAATAGAGTTTGATGGTATATTTGCCTTTAAATACTCTAAACGACCCTATACCAGGGCATCCAAGATGGATGGCCAGCTACCTGAAGAGGTAAAAGCAGAAAGGCTTAACCAGATTCTCAGACTTCAGGATGAGATAACCGAAAGGAAAAACAAACTGCTGAAAAACACTGTGCAGGAGGTACTGGTTGAGGGTAAAAACGACTCAGGCCAGTACACCGGCAGAACACGCACCAACAAGATAGTTAACATAAACAAGGCCGATGGATTAACCGCCGGCCAGATTGTAAAAGTGCTGATCACCGAGCCTCACAGACACTCCCTTGAGGGAAGACTAACTTAAGCCACCATGAAGGTATGCATTCTTACCCTTGGTTGTAAGACCAACCTTGCCGAAAGTGACGACTTAAAGAGAAGGCTCCTTAGCAAAGGCCACGAGATTGTAGATCTGAAGGACAAACCCAATATCTGTATTATAAACACCTGTTCGGTAACCGCAAAAAGCGACTACCAGTCGCGTCAGCTTATAAGAAGGGCCCTTAAGACAGGTGCTAAAGTGATGGTTACTGGATGCTACGCCCAACTTGATGAAGATAGGATTCAGGATATATCGTCAGAAATAGAGATATTTAAAAATGATGAAAAATCCTTATTGCTCGATAAGATAATAGATGATAGTGAAAGTACTGCTATAAAAATAACCGACCGCTCTCGTCCTTTTGTAAAGATACAGGAAGGATGTAGCCACAAATGCACATACTGCATAATTCCTGCTTTAAGAGGAAGGCCTAAGAGCAGACCACCAGAGGATATAATTGATGAGATATTAGATTATGAAAGGGCAGGGTACGACGAGGTTGTATTAACAGGAATTCATATTGGCCTTTATGGTGTTGACCTGAAAGATGGTATGGATCTGACCGGGTTGATCGAGCAGATTGTACTGAAAACCAGCAGGGCAAGGATAAGGTTAAGCTCGCTTGAGGTGATAGAAATTGATAAAAGGTTTTTGGAGGTCTTTTCAGAAAAAAGGATTTGCAAACATCTGCATATACCCCTTCAGAGTGGCTCTGAAGGGGTTTTAAAAAGGATGAAAAGGCCTTATAATACAATAAGATATGAGAGAAAAGTTAAAGAAATATATGATAGATTTGATAATATCTCCTTAGGCACTGATGTAATTGTAGGATTTCCAGGGGAAACAGAGGAGGAATTTGAAGAGACATTAAGATTTTTAAAGAAACTACCGATAAATTATATGCATGTGTTTCCATACTCAGACAGGCCCGGCACAGAGGCATCTAAAATGCCTGATAAGGTGCCAAACAATGTAAAAAGGAACCGCGCAAAGAGACTCAGAGAGCTTGATAAAACAAAGCGTTCTGAGTACAGGAGGGCTCAGATAGGCAGAACACTGGAGGTTTTGCAGGAGAGCCTTACGGAAGAGGGTAAGATAAAAGGCAAGTCGGAAAATTACCTTGATGTAATTTTTGAAAAAAAGGATTTCGAGCCTTGAAGAATTACAAAGGTCAAGATTTATGATGCTTCCGGAAAGATACTGTCTGGAAAAGCCGTTTAATTGAAGATAACCTATTGATATTTAAAGATAATTGAGCTGCCCAAAAGTTAAACACAACTGAAGAAAGTCAAATAAATAAAGCCTTCCAATAGGAATTAAACATAGTTAATAACAGATTATTCACAATGGATGTTAATTTAATTGTTCTGATAATTTATATTATGTAAAATAAAATGTTGAGGGTTTTTACAACGTTAGTAGGCTTAGGGTTTTAGTGTCTAATCAGGTATGTTTTTAAGATAGTTTAATGCGTCCTGTTTGGTCTTAATAATACCTTCAAACTGAGCCTTTTTGACCTTATCAAGTAGCTTACCGATTATAGGGCCTGGATTTAGATTGAGTGCCTTCATTATATCATTACCTGTAAGTACTGGATTTGAGCTGATATTGATATATTTATCAAGACTTTCAAATAGCTCCCATTTTCCAGACAAAAATATAAACTCAACAAGATTGTATTCAATACTTTTAAAGCATTCATATAGCTCGGCATTGTTTTTTGCCCTTGACAAGCATCTTGCTTTGTCAATTCTCTCTCTAAAGCCACTGAGTCTTTGATTAATTTTATTTGAAAATACAAGGTACCAGTTTTCAGG
>JAADIE010000080.1 GCA_013151495.1 Nitrospirota bacterium
AAGAGGAATCTATCAAAGGGCAATACCAGGGTTGTACTATCAATCCTGATTCTAACACTTATCCATGATGCTGGAAACATACTTGAATGGGGTGGTATAACCGATTATTTCGACAGATATCTGGAAGAACCCTTTAAAATAGTTCTTTCAACGCTGTGGCTGTTTTTCCTGATAATTAGCCTACGAGATATGGAAATTGCCAATCACAACAGAACCAAAAAGATCCTGAATATGAATATTAAAAATTTACGAAAGATGATAGAGCTAACCTACGATTTCATATCAACAACTGATCCTGAAAGGCTTTACAGAAAAATAACCCAGATATCCAGAGACCTTCTGGAACTCGATTTTACCATACTGTTCTTATTATCAGAAGATAAAGAGGCACTACTGGTAAAAGATTCACTTGGTTTTCCTGAATTAAAAAAAGACAGTCTTGATACAGTTAATGAAAATAACCTCTGCTCCTATGTAGTAATGAACAAAAAGCCTGCTATAGTTGTTGATTATACAAAAGAAAATAGATTTCAGCCTCCCGAGATAGTCAAACAAAAGGGCATCGTATCTGCCATCTGTGCACCTATGATTCTTGAGGAAAAGGTCTTTGGTGTCCTGGTAGGGTATACAAAAAAAACTCGCAGATTTAAAAACTATGAAATAGCTCTTTATCAGGCGTTTGCAAATGAGGCAGCTATTGCAATAAAAAATGCCTTACACATACAGGAGCTTAACAAAGAAAAGGCCCATACAAGGGCACTCCTTGAGGCAATACCCGATCTTATCTTTAAGTTAAGTAAAGATGGCACCTTTCTCAGTTACAAACCCTCTCAACAAATACAGCTTTATGTGCCAGAGGAAGAATTTCTCGGCCGAAACATCTCCGAAGTCTTGCCTGCAGACATAGCAAAAAAGACGATCCGTGCTATAAAGGAATCGCTGGAACATAAAAGGCCTTCCATGTTCAACTACTCTTTACAAATAGAAGGCCGTCTCAGACATTTTGAGTCTACAATCGTTCCTTTTTCTGATAATGAGGTTGTTGCAATTGTTAAAAATGTTACCGAGTGGATAGCCACCCAGGAAGAACTTAAGAAGCACAAAACTGACCTCGAAACCATTGTTGAAAAGAGAACTTCAGAGCTAAAAAAGCGATTACAGGAAATTGAGCTGCTTAACAGAGGAATGCTAAACCTTCTTGAAGATCTGCAGATTGCAAATAAAAAGCTCCGGGAAACCACAAAACAGTTAGAAGAATCAAATAGAGAGCTCGAGGCTTTTGCCTATTCCGTTTCACACGATCTCAGGGCCCCCCTCAGGGCGATGCAGGGCTTTTCAGAGGCCCTCCTTGAAGACTATTCGGATAGGCTTGACGAAATGGGTATCGAGTATGCTCGGAGGATAAAAGAGGCTGCTGAAAGGATGGACAACCTTATACTGGATCTGCTAACATATAGCCGAATAACAAGAACCGAAATCCGGGCCCAACCCATAGACCTGGGAGGGATAATTAACGAGGTGCTGGAAAGCCTCAAAGACTATATTGAGGAGAAGGGGGCAGTGATCGAGGTTGCCAATAATCTTCCAAAAGTCAGAGCTACCCATAGTATTGCATTGCAGATATTTACTAACCTCATAAGCAATGCAATAAAGTTCTCAAAGCCTGAACTCCCACCACATATAAAAATATACTCTGAAACACAAAAGGGCAATAAGGTGAGAATCTATGTTCAGGACAATGGTATAGGAATTCCACAGGAGCATCATGAAAGAATCTTCAGAATCTTTGAACGACTGCATGGTGTTGAGACATATCCAGGGACAGGGATAGGTCTGGCAATTGTTAAGAGAGGAGCTGAAAAGGTTGGTGGCTCTGTTGGTTTAGAATCTGAACCAGGCATAGGTAGCAAGTTTTGGGTAGATATGATAAGATGGAATAAAGAGGGGGCCTTTAATGAAGACCCAGGATCTGACTATACTTTTGGTTGAAGACGATCCTAATGATGTAATTCTTATAAAAAGAGCTTTTCAAAAAAATGGACTTATAAATCCTATTAAGGTTGTAAGTAATGGAGAAGAAGCAATACAATACTTAGAAGGAAAGGGGCCTTTCAGCGACAGAGCCAGATATCCGATCCCTATATTGATCCTACTTGATCTAAAAATGCCCAAAATGAGCGGTTTTGAATTCCTGAAGTGGGTCAGGGCCCATCCTAAATACAAAAAGATAATCGTTGTAATCCTTACATCATCCAGGGAATCGCCTGATATAAACCGTGCCTATGAGCTTGGAGCAAACTCCTTTCTGGTAAAACCGGTTGAGTTTACTGACCTTATCCGATTGGTAAAAGAACTACATCTGTACTGGATTCTATTAAATGAACCACCTAAAATTTTTGATACAGGGGATTAGGGATGTTAAAAATATTACTAATCGATGATAATCCGGACGATAGACTGCTTGTAAAAAGAAGTCTAACTTTAGAGTTTAAGGAGATAGACTTTATAGAGGTACGGGATGAAAAGGAGTTTTTAAATGTCCTTAAGACAGAGCCCTTCGATTTTGTTATAACAGATTATCAACTAAACTGGTCTAATGGTCTCAGGGTTTTAAAGACCGTCAGGTCAGACAGGCCTGATGCACCAGTAATAATGTTTACCGGCACAGGTAGCGAAGAAATAGCTGTAGAGGCAATGAAGAACGGTCTGGATGACTACATTCTAAAAACCCCAAAACATGCAAAAAAACTACCGCTGGCTGTCAGGTCTGTGCTGGAAAAGAAAGAAGCGGAAAAAGAAAAAAAGAGACTCTATGATACCCTGTTTACTGTTTTTGATCATTTCCCAGAAGGAATATTTCTACTTGACAAAGAATACAGAATCGTTCTGACCAATCCTGTTGCTGACGAATATTTAAAAATAATAGAAAATAAAAAGAAAGGAGATATACTTACCACCATATATGGAAAACCTGTCAAGCAGTATTTTATTTCACCTCCAAATATTATATGGCATGAAATATCCCTGGAGGGTAATCCCTCCAGAATTTTCGAATTAGGTGGGAGAAATATAGTTTCAGATGGTGAATGTCATGGTACTGTTTTTATAATAAGAGATGTAACCGAAGAAAAAAGAATGGCTGAAAGACTCATGTCTCAGGAAAGGCTCGCAGCTATTGGACAGCTGGCAGCAGGAATTGCACACGACTTTAATAATATCCTTACAGGCATTATCGGTTATGCCGAAATACTATCCTTTGATGAAAAACTTCCATACCATATAAAAAGAAAGATAGACATAATTCTCAGCAGCGGACAGAGGGCTGCTGAACTTATCAAGCAGATCCTTGATTTTAGCAGAAAATCTATTACTGAAAAGACCGTTTTTGATCTGATACCTTTCCTGAAGGAGTTTGTAAAGTTCATATCAAGGACACTACCAGAAAATATACAGATTGATCTAAGCACTGATTTAAAGAAATGCATTATCAAGGCAGACCCTACAAAGATTCAACAGGTATTTGCAAATCTGATAGTCAACTCAAAAGATGCAATGCCTGATGGTGGAAAAATTACCATTAATGTAAAAGAAACTCTGTTTATAGACAGCACACCCTTTAGTCAGATGTCTACCGGAAAATGGGTGGAAATAACCGTTACAGACACTGGTACAGGCATTCCAAAAGATGTTTTACCTCATATTTTTGAGCCTTTTTTTACAACCAAGGGCATCGGAAAAGGAACAGGCTTGGGATTATCACAGGCCTATGGAATAATAAAACAGCACGAAGGCTTCATGGAGGTGAAGACTGAAGAGGGCAAATATACGCAGTTTCTGATCTATTTACCCACATACCAGGGTGAAGAGGTCATCTCTGAAAAACACAGCGCCCTATCTCTCTCTATGGGAAAGGGTGAAAGAGTCCTGGTTGTAGAAGATGATGAGTCTGTAAGGACCCTTACAATTAACCTTTTAACTGAATTAAACTATCAGGCAGAAGCGGTTGAAAATGGACAGGAAGCCCTCTCAATATTACAAAACAGAAAAGATGAGTTCGATTTAATCATAACCGATCTTGTAATGCCCGGACTCAGTGGTATTGAACTATGCAACAGGATTAAGGAAATAACCCCTGATACGCCAGTAATGGCTATAAGCGGGTATCATTTGATAGAGGAAGATAAAGAAACCCTTCTTGAGCACTTTGATGCCTGCTTACAGAAACCCTTTTCTATAAAGGATATTGCTGATATACTTTCGGAACTGATTAAAAAGAGAAAAAAATAAACAGGGGATGAACCACTGTGGGCTCATCCCCTGTTTTAATTTTAACTCCGGCAGCTACCTACTTTCCCACGACCTCCCGGTCGCAGTATCATCGGCCCTGGTGGGCTTAACTTCCGTGTTCGGAATGGGAACGGGTGTTTCCCCACCCGGTATCGCCACCGGAAATTGTTTACTCAACAGCATTAATTATACAATTTAAAGAACCATTAAATCAATACAACCTCTTTGACAACGGGGGGAAGCTGGTAGGGGATTAAAGTAGTAGGGGTCAAGTCGAACGGTCTATTAGTACTGGTAGGCTCAACGGGTTACC
>JAADIE010000028.1 GCA_013151495.1 Nitrospirota bacterium
GGAAAAGTGGTTTTTTTCTTGACAAAAGCATGAAAAATTTATTATCTTTAATGCCTTGATGAGACATTAGTCTCATTAAAATTTATCCAGAAGGGGGGTTGTGGATTGCATGCTTTAGGTAAACATTTATTAGTTGAGTTGAAAGACTGTAATCCTGAGATCATCAAGGATCTCAATACAGTCCGTGAAGCCATGCTTACTGCTGCCAGGCAGGCAAGGGCAACAATAATCGATGTAGCCTTTCATGAGTTCAGTCCATTCGGTATCAGTGGAATGGTTGTAATTGCAGAATCCCACCTCTCTATTCATACCTGGCCCGAATATGGGTATGCGGCAGTTGATATCTTCACCTGTGGTGACATTATAAAACCAGAGCTTGCAGCCAGGTATCTAATTGAAAAGTTCGAATCGAAAAACCCCTCTATTGTGGAGATGAAGAGGGGCATTATCTCTTACAAGGACCAAAAGCTTCCTCATAAGGTATGTGATGCTGGGCTCCAGATGGTTTCTTGAGATTACAACAGATAAAGAGGCAAATCTACATTCGCTGGAAGAGGTTATTTACACGGGCCAGAGCAGGTTCCAGAGGGTGGAGATCCTCAGGATCGGCAGTTATGGCAAAGCACTGGTGCTTGATGGGAAGATACAGTCTGCCGAGGCAGATGAGTTTATATATCATGAAGCACTGGTTCATCTACCTTTATTAACCCATGGTTTGCCCAGGAGGGTCCTGATAGCAGGCGGTGGTGAGGGGGCTACAATCCGTGAGGTATTGAAGTATCCTGAAGTAGAAAAGGTTTACATGGTTGATCTGGATGACGAGGTTGTGAAGGTTTGTAAGGAGTATCTGCCCGAGTGGCATAGGGGGTGTTTCGACGACCCAAGGGTTGAGGTGGTTTTTGATGATGCCCGGAAATTTATAGATGAATCAAATGAGCTCTTCGATGCAATAATTCTTGATTTGCCCGAGCCAATGGAGGCAGGCCCGGCAATAATGCTTTATACAAAGGAGTTTTACGCCTCTGTAAAAGAGCATTTAAAAGATGACGGTGTTATGGTTACCCAGGCCACCTCTATTTCAGTGAACAATTATGATGCCTTCAGGATTATTCATAATACAATTTCTCAGGTCTTCCCGATCGTAAGAGGATACTGGACCTCAGTGCCATCTTTTTATATACCCTGGGGCTTTGTTTTTGCTTCAAAGGACAGAGACCCTAAGGCTCTTACAATAGAGGAGATACAAACAAGACTTGCTAACCTGAAGGATGGTATGAGATTTTATAATCCTGAGATTCATCATGGTATGCTTGCGCTGCCTGAGTTCCTTAAAAGGGCAGTGAATGAAGAAACACGGGTTAATCTTGACGACTCTCCAATATCTTTTTATTAGTTTTAAAATTCTCTCATATCTGAAATTTTCTTAATTTGACAATATCTTAGCTGTTGTTTTATTATAAAAATCAGCGGGGTAGAGCAGCCTGGTAGCTCGTCGGGCTCATAACCCGAAGGTCGGAGGTTCAAATCCTCCCCCCGCCACCAAAGCTAATTCAATCCTTCCGATAAATCCTCTTAAATCAAAGCCAGACAACTTTTTACCCTCGATTACCATAAAGGCATGTATTATTTTGTCGACTTTAGTCGATTATAAATTTTGCTGAAAATTCTAATAATCATGAGAAATAAAAATATAAATTTAAATAATAAAGATAATATAAAAATTTTTCATTGTTGACAAAGAAAATCTTATTGGTGTATAAAATAAGCCATGCCTGGTACATATTTGCCAGAAGAATATTTGCCGGTCTTTATCTTCATTATAATTGCCTCCTTGTTTGGGCTCGGAGCCCTGTTGATGGGAGAAATCGTTCGCCTTAGAAGGCCCTATCGTGAAAAGCTCATGCCCTATGAATCCGGTATTGATCCGGTTGGTGAACCAAGGGTTCGTTTTTCTATAAGGTTTTACATAATTGCAATGCTTTTTGTGGTTTTTGATGTAGAGGCCATATTTTTATATCCCTGGGCAGTGGTTTTTGATAAAATTGGCCTTTATGCCTTTATAGAGATGGTCATTTTTATCGTTATTCTTTTTGTGGGCTATATATACGCCTGGAGAAAGGACGCTTTCAGATGGGAGTAACCAATGAGCATGATAATTGATACAACCACAACACTGGTAGAGGTTGAAGAGGGGATTAAGATAATTCCTGGTGCTAATACAATAATTACCACCCTTGATAAAATCATTAACTGGGGAAGGTATTCTTCCCTGTGGCCTGTTACCTTTGGGCTTGCCTGCTGTGCAATAGAGATGATGACAACCGGCTCAAGCCATTACGACCTTGACCGTTTGGGTGTTATATTCAGAGGCTCACCAAGACAGGCAGACTTTATGATCGTCGCTGGAACAGTAACCAAGAAGATGGCCCCTATAGTTAGAAGGGTATACGATCAGATGCCAGAGCCAAAGTATGTGATTTCTATGGGAAGCTGTGCATGCTCTGGCGGTATATTTCGTTCGTACAGCACAGTACAGGGTTGCGATAGCTTTTTACCTGTAGATGTCTATGTGCCGGGCTGTCCGCCAAGGCCCGAGGCACTGATGCATGGGATTGTGAAGCTTCAGGAGAAAATCAAAAAGGAGAGAATGCGTTGGAGCCGCTGGAGATAGCCGAAAAGCTGAAGGAGAGGTTTCCAGAAGAGGTAAAAGATATAAGGGAGTTCAGAGGACAGGTCTCGGTAACAGTAAAAAAAGACAGGATAGTTGAGATCTGTCGGTGGTTACATGATGAGCCAGATCTTCACTTTGATATGCTTAAAGACCTCTGTGGAGTAGATTATCTTGGCAAAAAGCCCATCCGCTTTGAAGTCGTATATACCCTCTATAGCATGAATCACCACCACATGATAAGGCTCAAGGCAGAGGTGCCGGAAGAGGATCCGGAGATAGACTCGGTAATTGATATATGGCGTGGTGCAGACTGGCACGAGCGCGAGTGTTACGATATGTTTGGGATAAAGTTTAAAGGACATCCAGACCTGAGAAGAATACTGCTACCAGAAGACTGGGAAGGGCATCCGCTCAGGAAAGACTATCCTGAAAAGGGACCTGAGAAGGAATGGAAGGGCTTTCAGGAGGTGCTTGAAACTGCCAAGAGGCTTCAGGAGTATGTATGGAAAGGATAGAAAAGCCGCTTCAGACTAAAGAGATAACCCTTAACATGGGGCCTCAGCACCCCTCAACACACGGGGTGTTAAGGCTGGTGCTCGAGCTTGATGGCGAGACGGTTGTTAAGTGTACACCCTATGTAGGTTATCTCCACAGAGGAATCGAAAAACTCGCTGAGGGGATGACCTATATGCAGGCCCTGCCACTTACAGACCGTCTTGATTATATATCATCCATGGCAAACAATGTGGGCTACTGCCTTGCTGTGGAGAGGCTCTTCGGGATAGAGGCACCCGAGAGGGCAAAATTTATAAGGACAATGGTCTGTGAGATGACCAGGATTAGTAGCCACATAATCTGGATTGCAACCCATGCCCTCGACCTTGGTGCCATGACTGTATTTCTTTACTCCTTCAGAGAAAGGGAGTGGATTCTTGATCTCTTTGAAAAACTCTGTGGTGCACGCCTTACTGTCAGCTATCCAAGGATTGGTGGTGTCAGAAACGATGTAAGCCAGGAGTTTTTAGACAGTCTTTATAAATTTACAGAGGAGTTTCCAAAAAGGATTGAAGAGTATGAGACCCTGATAGACCAGAACCGTATCTGGCTAAAAAGAACCAAGGGAATTGGTGTTATTTCAGCTGAAGAGGCTATAAACTGGGGCTTAACAGGGCCCACTCTTAGAGGCTCTGGTGTTAACTACGACATCAGAAAGCGTTTCCCCTACGATGCATACGACAAGGTGGAGTTTGATGTGCCTGTTGGTAAAAACGGTGATGTTTACGACAGGTACCGTTGCAGGATGGAGGAGCTAAGACAATCAAATAGGATAATCAAACAGTGTATTGAAAAGCTGCCCGAAGGCCCAATAATGGCACCTGATGCACCCAAGTTTACCCTGCCACCCAAGGACAGGGTGCTTGCTGATATGGAATCCCTGATTCATCACTTTGTACTCATCACTAAAGGACCGATGGCAGCCCCTGAAGGTGAGATATATGTAGCAACCGAGGTGCCAAAGGGAGAGCTTGGCTTTTATATTGTTAGCGATGGTACAGGCCGGCCCTACAGGATGAGGGTAAGGGCACCAAGCTTTGTTCATGCATCGGTGCTTAAAAGGCTCTGTGAGGGTGGTCTGGTGGCTGATGTGATAGCCAATATAGGTACAATCGATATTGTGCTTGGTGAATGCGATAGATGAGACTGATTTCAGATTTAAGATTTAAGATTTGGGATATGGGTGTAAAGGATTATGGCGTTGATGGATGAGATAAAAGAGATACTCAAGAAATATCCCGACAGAAGGGGGGCCTTGCTTCCGACCCTTTATGTGGCTCAGAAGGCCTATGGCTGGTTAAGCCAGGAGGCCCTTGAGGAGGCAGCAAAGGCACTAAATCTTCCACCAGCAACAGTAAAGGGAGTGGCCACCTTTTATGCCATGTACAAACACAAGCCCATGGGCAGACACCTGATACAGCTTTGTACTAATGTGGCCTGTATGATAATGGGGGCTGAAAGGCTGGTTGACCTTCTTAAGGAGCGTTACGGGCTTGAGCCAGGTGGTACAACCGAGGATGGCAGGTTCTCTCTTGTAATAATGGAGTGTATTGGTGCCTGCGACCGTGCACCAGCCATGCTGGTGGATACAGATTTTCACGCTGATCTTAATGAAAACAATATTTTTGAGATACTGGAGAAATACGAATAAAGGATATGGAAAGGTTTTTGCTAAAAAATATTGATAATCCCGAGTCTCACAGGCTGGCTTTTTATGAGGCAGAGGGAGGGTATGGCTCACTGAAAAAGGCCCTTTCCTTAAAGCCTGAGGAAATTATTGGTGAGGTCAAGAACTCGGGGTTACGTGGCCGAGGTGGTGCAGGCTTTCCTACAGGCATGAAATGGGACTTTGCCTCCAGGGACCCAAAGTTTCCCAAGTATCTTATCTGTAATGCAGACGAGGGTGAGCCTGGCACCTTCAAAGACCGTCCGATACTTGAGAAAAATCCCCATCTCTTAATAGAGGGAATGATTATATCTGCTTATGCCTTAAAGGCAGAGAAAGGTTACATTTATCTAAGAGGCGAGTACCCCTACGCAAAGGTGGTCCTTGAGGAGGCCATAAAGGAGGCCTATGAAAAGGGCTATCTTGGGGATAACATACTTGGATCAGGTTTTAAATTTGATCTATCGGTACACCAGGGTGCAGGGGCCTATATATGCGGTGAAGAGACAGCCCTGATAGAATCGATTGAAGGCAAAAGAGGACAGCCCCGAATAAAGCCGCCATTTCCAGTAAATGTGGGTGCCTGGGGAATGCCCACAGTGGTTAATAATGTGGAAACCCTTGCAAATATTCCTTTGATTATAAAGATTGGTTCAGAGGAGTATAAAAAGATTGGTAATCCTGAATGCCCGGGGCCAAAGCTCTATTGCGTAAGTGGTTGTGTTGAAAGTCCTGGTGTTTATGAATTGCCAATGGGAACCACCCTTAGGGAGATAATTTATGAACACTGCGGTGGAATAAGAGGCGGTGGAGAATTAAAGGCAGTAATCCCGGGTGGTATCTCAACTCCGGTGCTGACTCCGGATAAGTTAGATACCATGATGGACTTTGTGAGTCTTCCAAAAGTTGGCAGTATGCTTGGCTCTGGCGCTGTAATGGTCTTTGACCAGAGTGTATGTCTTGTGAGGGTTTGCTGGAGGGCAATGAAGTTTTTTGAGCATGAATCCTGTGGTAAATGCACGCCATGCCGTGAGGGTGTTAGCTGGATGCGCACAGTGCTTGAAAGGATAGAGTCTGGATTTGGGCGTAAGGGTGATATAGAGTTGCTGCAGGATGTGGCATCAAACATAGCGGGTAAGACCTTCTGCCCTCTGGGAGATGGAGCTGCAGGTGTGGTTCTGAGCTTTATAAGGAATTTTCCTGAGGAGTTTGACTATCATATTGAACATAAAAAATGCATGGTTGAGGCATAAAGGAAAATGATTAAGCTGACAATAGACGGAAAAGAGATTGAACTTGAGGAACAGGTAACCGTTTTAGAGGCAGCTCGCAGGGCAGGCATAAAGATACCAACCCTCTGTTATTTTGAGGGGCTTAAACCCTTTGGCGGATGCAGGCTCTGTCTTGTTGAGGTGGAAAAACTTCCCAGGCTTCAGACTGCCTGTACCCTTATGGCTGCTGATGGAATGGTGGTAAAAACAGAGACAGAGAAGATAAAGGCAGCCCGCAGGGCAATACTTGAGTTTCTCCTGATAAACCATCCCCTTGACTGTCCGGTATGTGACAAGGCTGGTGAGTGCGAACTTCAGGACCTTGTGGCCCGTTATGGTCCTGATGCTGGTAGATTCACCGAGGGTAAGAGACATCATCCTGAAAGTTTTGATGATCCCATAATAGTACGAAACATGGAGCGCTGCGTGCTATGTACACGCTGTATCAGGATGTGTGAGGACCTGCAGGGAGCCTACGCCATAACAGTAACCGGAAGAGGCAGTCATTCTTTTGTTGAGCCCTTCTCTGGTGGCAGATACAACTGTGAGTACTGCGGAAACTGCCTGACTGTCTGTCCTGTTGGGGCTATAATGTCGAGGCTTCACAGGCATAGCTACAGGCCATGGTTTGTGGAAAAGGAGGTTGAGACGGTATGTGGTTACTGTGGTGTGGGCTGCAGCATGGTTATGCAGATGCGCGAGGGTAAGATAATTCGTACCATACCCCGTATGGGCCTTGGGCTTAACAATGGACTGCTTTGTGTGCGTGGAAGGTTTGGTTACGATTATCTACAGTCTGAACAGAGGTTGAGAAGCCCTCTTATCAGGCGTGATGGAGAGCTTCATGAGGTCTCATGGTCTGAGGCACTGGATTATGTGGCCAGCAGACTTAAAGAGATAAAAGAAAAGCATGGCCCTCAGGCTATTGGCGCAATTGGCTCGGGCAGATGTACCAACGAGGACAATTACATGCTGCAAAGGCTTATGCGTTTTACAATTGGCACTAATAACATAGACTCTTCGGCAAGACTGTACTATGCACCTGCGTTGCTAATGCTTGAGGGTATTTTGGGGCAGGGTATAACCGCCAACCTGATTCCTGGTATCAAGAACGCCGATGGTGTGGTGGTATTGGGTGGTGATCCAACACAGATAAACCCGATTCTTGGTCTTCAGATAAGGGCTGCTTCGCGTGATGGAGCAAAGGTTATAACCCTTGGCAGGGCCAAGGGACTTGAGAGATTTGCCCATATAATGCTGCCAGGGGCACCATCAAATGTAGATGTTGTGCTTGGGATGATTATACAGGAGCTTCGCGAAGGTGTTGAGTTGAAGGGAGAAAATAAATGGCTTCAGGAGCAGTTAAGCAAAGTAAAGGTAACTGAGCCCATTGAGGGTATTCCGCTTGATGAAACAATCGGTGCCTTGAGGGAGATGAAGAATGCCGTACTGGTATTAGGCCCTGAGGTACTTCAGTCAGACAATTCTGATCGCACACTGCTTCTGGTAGCAGCACTGGTTTATCTACTTGATGCAAGAGTCTTTCTGCTTTCTGAAAGGCCCAACTACCAGGGTGCAATGGACATGGGGGTACTGCCTGATATGCTGCCAGGTGGAAGACCCCTCGAGATGTTTAAGCAAAAGGCTGAGGAGGCCCTTGGCAGGGAGGTTCCTGCTGACAGGGGGCTGAACCTGTTTGAAATGATAGATGCAGCCTCTGAAGGTCGTCTAAAGGCCCTATATGTAATGGGTGAAAATCCTGTTTTTAATATGCCAGATAAAGACAGGATAACAGAGGCATTAAAGAAGCTCGAGTTTTTGGTGGTTCAGGATATCTTCCTGACCGAGACAGCCCTTATGGCCGATGTGGTTTTACCGGCAAGGGCATGGTCAGAGCGCACTGGTACATACACAAACCTGGAAAGAAGGATTCAGTTTATCAGGTCAGGCACTGACAGTGCCGATGGCATGGAGGACTGGCGTATATTAGAGGAGATTTCTGCAAGACTTGGCGAGGAGAAAAGATTTGCCATCTTAGATGAGGTCTGGGAAGAGGTTGTCCATGTTTCTCCGTTGCATTCCGGTCTTGGATACGATGATATAAAGGACGGCAAGGCCATATGGCCTTACAAGGGTGAACCTTTAAGAGGGGTTGAAGAAACTTATGAAATACAGGGCCTTGACAATATTAGGCCAATTAAGTCGGGTCAGGTTTTACAGCTTGACAGACCACTTTATCATTCGGGTTCGATCAGCCGTCACTCAAAGGCCTTAAGGAGTATAGAGGACGAGGCCTTTATAGTTATAAGCACAAAAAAGGCAGAGGGGCTTGGTCTGGCCGATGGCGATATAGTAAAGCTGATCACTGATAGAGGTTCTTTGCAGGCCAGAATTAAGATTGACAGTACAGTTGATGAAGACAATATCTATATATCAAACACCTTTACTGAGGCTAATTTTGGCTCTCTTTCGGGTTATGAGGCTGGAAGGCTTGGCTCATTGAGCCTTGATAAAAATCCTGTAAAGCTGGAGAAGGTATAGGTAATGAGTATTTTCGAGGTAATATTTCAGCCAGGTTGGGTTGATACAGCACTGAAGATAGGAATTATAGTTATCAAGATAGCAATCGTTATTGGTGTTGTAATGTTTCATGTTGCCTATGCTACTTACTTTGAAAGAAAGGTAATAGGCAGAATGCAGGTAAGGATGGGCCCCATGGAAGTTGGTCCGCACGGATTGCTTCAGCCAGTGGCAGATATGCTGAAGCTGTTTTTCAAGGAAGATATTATACCTGAGAAGGCTGACAAGCCAATATTCTATCTTGCTCCGATAATTTCTCTTACTGCTGCTATGTCGGCCCTTGCGGTTGTGCCCTTTTACAAAGACTTTATGATAGCAAATATAAACATCGGGCTTTTGTTTGTACTTGCCATGAGCGCTCTTGGCTCTTATGGTATCGTGCTTTCAGGTTGGGCATCCAATTCAAAATATGCCTTCCTTGGTGGTCTGAGGTCATCAGCCCAGGTTATCAGTTACGAAATAGCCCTCGGGCTAAGCCTGGTGGGTGTAATGATTATGTCTGGTTCGCTGAATCTAAATGAGATAGTAAAGGCCCAGGCAGCTTACCCAACCGGGTTGTATGCCATACCTCAGATACTGGGGTTCTTTGTTTTTGTGGTAGCTGCCATTGCTGAAACAAACAGATCACCCTTTGATCTACCAGAGGCAGAAAGTGAGCTGGTGGCCGGTTATTTTGTTGAATACAGTGGTATGAGGTTTGCCCTGTTTTATGCTGCTGAATACATTGGCATGATCCTGATGGGCTGTATTGCGTCGGCCTGTTATCTGGGAGGCTGGACAGTTCCGTGGTATCTAATCAAGATACTGCCCTTTTTAAAATATGTGCCTGGTATTGTCTGGTTTGTTGGAAAGGTCTATTTCGTAATCTTCTGTTATTACTGGATAAGGGCTACACTACCAAGGTATCGTTATGATCAGCTTATGGCAATAGGCTGGAAGTTATTAATTCCACTGGCATTATTAAATATACTAATTACCGGCTTGTTAAAATTAATCTTTTGATAAGGATAGGTTTGAAGGAAAATGACAGTTCAGGAACTGATTAAGAAGGTATTTTTTGTAGAGATTCTTAAAGGTCTGGCACTTACATTAAGCAGGCTTTTTACAAAACCTGTAACGAGAAGGTATCCAAAGGAAAAGCGACCGGCAGAGCTTGGCTTTAGAGGGCTTCATGCCCTGGTAAGAAACCCTGCCACAGGTGAGGCAAAATGTGTTGGCTGTGGCCTTTGTGCTGCTATATGCCCTTCAAGGTGTATTTACATATACACAACCGAGGGCCCTGATCACAAAAAGGTGGTTGAACGATATGAAATAGAGGTTTTGAGATGTGTTTACTGTGCATTCTGTGTAGAGGCCTGTCCTTTTGGTGCTGTAGTGCTGACACCTCATTATGAATATTCAGACTATTCAAGGGAGGCCCTCTATATGACAAAGGAAAAGTTACTTGAAAACTGGGACAAATACATGGGTGAAAGGGGTTACGACTATTTTGATAAATACTGGAATCCCAAGTCAGATCACTTTCGTACACCCAAGGATCAACCAAGATGGAGGAAATCGTAAAGTGGTAGAACTGTTTTTTATATACTTTGCAATAATGATCGTATTTTGTTCTGTGATGGTTGTTATCGGGAAAAACCCTGTTCATAGTGTATTGTGGATGCTGGTGATGTTTTTCCATGTGGCTGGTGTGTATTTGATGCTTAATGCAGAGTTCCTTGCAGCCACTCAGATTATAGTTTATGCTGGTGCAATACTTGTGCTGTTTCTATTCGTGATAATGCTTCTAAACCTGCGTGATGAAATAGTTTCAGAACATTCAGTGGATGGATGGCCAGCGGGGCTTGCCATTGCCCTGGGGTTTCTGATTGTCTCGGTGCTTTCACTGGTTGGCTTTACTGTTAAGGCTACAGGACCATGGAGTATAGAGGAGGTATCCAGGGTAACCCATACAAAAGCCCTTGGTGGGGTCTTGTACACAGAGTATCTGCTACCCTTTGAGGTAGCCTCACTGATATTATTAGTGGCAATTGTTGGTGCAGTGGTATTAGCAAAGAAAAGACTTAAATCCTAAGGAGGCAGTAGGGATGGTTCCCTTACACTGGTATCTGTGGCTTAGTGCGGTAGTTTTTTCAGTGGGGATGTTCGGTTTCCTTACAAGAAGGAATGTAATAATAATGTTTCTTTCAATAGAGTTGATGCTTAATGGTGTGAATATTGGGCTGGTGGCATTGAGTCATTACATGCAGGACCTTAGAGGACAGGTGCTTACGCTGTTTGTTATAGCTGTGGCTGCTGCTGAGGCTGCCATTGGACTTGCAATAGTTATAGCCATGTTCAGAAACCGTCAGACCGTTCATGTGGATGAAATAAAGGAGATGAAGGGATAGGCCTATGCAATACTATTTATTAATACCTTTTTTACCATTACTTGGTTTTATAGTAAATATTGTTTTGGGCAAAAGGTTTATCAGGTCGCAGGCCCACTGGCCCTCAACTGTTGCGGTGTTTGGCTCAATGGTGGTATCTGTACTGGTGCTTATGGATGTGCTTTCCGGAAAAACCCTTAATCAGGACCTCTATACATGGATAATCTCTGATAAATTTCAGGTGTCCGTTGGCTTTCTCATCGACCAGCTCACAGCTGTAATGCTTATTGTGGTTACATCTGTGAGTTTTCTTGTACATGTATACTCAATAGGCTACATGCATGATGACCCTGGATACTACAGGTTTTATGCCTACCTGAGTCTCTTTACCTTTTCCATGCTCATGCTGGTTATGGCAAACAACTTTCTGCAGCTTTATTTTGGTTGGGAGGCTGTGGGGCTATGTTCCTACCTGCTTATTGGGTTCTGGTATGAAAAGAAATCAGCCTCAGATGCTGGTAAGAAGGCCTTTATTGTAAACCGATTTGGTGACTTTGGATTTGGTCTGGGTGTTATTCTGGTCTTTCTTACCTTTGGTACGCTTCACTATCTACCTGTTTTTGATAAGGTTCCTTCTGTTGCAACACAGACAGTAAATATACTCGGACTTGAGGTAAACCTTGTAACGCTGATTGCCCTGTTACTTTTCTGTGGTGCAGTTGGTAAGTCAGCCCAGATACCCCTTCATGTGTGGTTGCCCGATGCCATGGAAGGTCCAACACCAGTGAGTGCCCTGATACATGCTGCTACTATGGTTACCGCCGGTGTGTTTATGGTGGCAAGAGCCAATCCAATTTTCAGTCTATCACCTGTTGCAATGGATGTGGTGGCAGTGGTCGGGGGAATAACAGCACTTTTTGCTGCAACCATAGCGCTTGTACAGAATGATATAAAAAGGGTTATTGCATACTCCACAATTAGCCAGCTTGGATATATGTTCCTGGCCTGTGGTGTTGGGGCATATGGTGCTGGAATTTTCCATCTTTATACCCATGCATACTTCAAGGCACTTCTGTTTTTATGCGCTGGTTCAGTAATGCACGCAATGGCTGGCGAGCTTGATATGCAGAAGATGGGAGGTCTTAAAAAATACATGCCCATAACCTACTGGACCATGTTGATTGCCTCATTAAGTATATCTGGTATCCCGGGACTTGCTGGCTTTTTCAGCAAAGATGAGATACTCTTCAGGGCCTATGCAGCCGGAGGAGTAGGAAAGTTTGTCTGGATTCTTGGAACAGCTGCAGCCCTGCTTACAGCCTTTTACTCCTTCAGGCTGATATTTGTTACTTTCCATGGTGAATTCCGTGGCACTGAGGAGCAGCGTCATCATCTACACGAATCCCCCAAGGTTATGACTATTCCATTGCTTATACTGTGTGTAGGCGCGGTGGCAGCTGGTTGGGTTGGTATTCCACCGCTTCTTGGTGGTGGCGAGCACTTTGCCAGGTTTCTTGAGCCAGTGGTTGGACTACCACATGCAAAGGAGGTAACCCATGCTGAGGAGTGGATGACCATGGGTATTTCGGTGGCCGTGGCACTGGCAGGAATAATCGGGGCAGCTGTGTTTTATTTGAAGAATCCGGAAATACCAAGGCAGCTTGCCAGGCGTTTCAGCTTTGCTTACAGGGTGCTCTGGAATAAATACTATGTGGATGAGCTTTACGACCTGATTGTGGTAAGGCCAGCCCTTGGTATTGCCAATAATGTAATCGTTAAATTTACGGACGGGGCAATTATAGAGGGAATCGTCAACGGTGTACCTGCCTTTGTTGGCTGGCTTGGTGCCCAGATACGCAAAGTTCAAAATGGCGTTGTTCAGCACTACGCATCAATTATGGCAGTGGGGCTTTTCGTGTTATTGGCAGTAGCAATGTTGTTTGTATTTTAAAGTACTGTAATAAGGAGAGCGGTTTATGGAAATTGGTTATCCAATACTGTCAACATTGATATTTCTTCCAATTGTTGGTGGAGCTTTGTTAATGCTTATCGGACGCAGACAGGAGACCCTTATAAAGTTCTGGGCCCTGGCTGTGAGTGTAATTACCTTTGTGCTTTCACTGCCGCTATTTACTAACTTTGATAAAACCACCCATAAGATGCAGTTTGTTGAAAGGGTAGAATGGATTCCCCAGTGGGGCATTCAATACTATGTAGGGATAGATGGCATCAGCGTGCTATTTATACTGCTCAGTACACTGGTTACTATTTTATGTGTCCTGATTTCCTGGAACTCGATTACTGAAAAGGTAAAGGAGTTTTATGTTGCAATACTGCTTATAGAAGGTGCCATGATAGGTGTTTTCTGCTCCCTGGATCTGTTTCTCTTTTACATCTTCTGGGAGGCAATGCTTATTCCCATGTACTTAATAATAGGTGTATGGGGAGGGCCAAGAAGGGTTTATGCCGCAATCAAGTTTTTCCTGTATACACTTGTTGGTAGTGTATTGATGCTTATCGGGATTATAGTGCTGTACTTTAAAGGTGGAACCTTCAACATTCTGGAGTTAATGAACCTAAGCCTTCCTTACAAGTTACAGCTTATGTTGTTCTGGGCATTCTTTGCTGCCTTTGCAGTCAAGGTGCCCATGTTTCCTGTGCATACCTGGCTGCCCGATGCCCATACCGAGGCCCCAACTGCTGGAAGTGTAATTCTGGCAGCAGTGTTAATTAAGATGGGAGCTTATGGGTTTTTGAGGTTTTCCCTGCCTTTATTCCCAGAGGCTGCAAAGGCAATGACACCTTATATGATGGCTCTGTCGGTTATTGCAATTATTTATGGCGGTCTTGTTTGTCTGGCCCAGACAGACCTTAAGCGGCTGATTGCATACAGTTCTGTAAGCCATATGGGATTTGTTACCTTGGGTATCTTTGCCCTTAATACCCAGGGGGTAGAAGGTGGAATACTTCAGATGATAAACCATGGTATTGTAACAGGGGCACTCTTTCTGGCTGTGGGAATTATCTATGAGCGTACCCATTCTCGTCAAATAGCTGACTATGGAGGCCTGGCTACAGTGATGCCAGTATATGCAGGGTTTTTCATGATATTTACCCTTGCCTCTATAGGGCTTCCAGGACTTAATGGTTTTATTGGAGAGTTCCTGATTATACTTGGTGGTTTCAAGGCTAAAAAGCTGGCCGGTGTACTTGCAGCAACGGGTATTATAATTGGTGCGGGCTACATGCTATGGCTTTATCAAAGGGTTTTCTTTATGGGTGTAAATGAAAAAATAAAGAATCTTGAGCCCATGACCTTCAGAGAGTTTATAACATTAGCAGCTATGGCTGTGTTTGTTTTCTGGATTGGAATATATCCGAATACTTTTCTTAGTTTTATGCATGTTAGCGTACAGCATCTGTTGGAGCGAGTTAGTTATAGTGGAGGTGACTCAATGGTAGCCCTGAAGACAATAGGAGGACTTATTCCATGAACATGCCAATGCCAAACTTACAGCCTCTAATGCCTGAGATACTGTTTTTGTGTTTTGCATTGATAATAATGATTCTGGAGCTGTTTCTTAAAAGTAAAGAAACCGTAGGACTTCTGGTTATTGTGGCCGTGGCAGCTACAGCATATCTCTTTCCTCAGAGTTTTGGCACCACCTTTTCTGGCATGTTTATCTCCGATGGTTATAGTAGCTTTTTCAAGTTTGTATTCCTGTTAAATCTAACCCTGACCATTCTTATATCCATCAGATACATTCAGATTGAAAGAGCTGAGTTTGGAGAGTACTACACGATACTTATGTTTTCTACTCTGGGTATGATGATAATGGCCTCTGCTGGAGATCTGATAGTACTTTATCTGGGACTTGAATTGATGGCCCTTTCCACTTATATTCTTGCTGCATTTATCCGTCATGATGCCCGATCAACAGAGGCTTCATTGAAATATTTCCTGCTTGGTGCATTTTCTTCAGCTATACTGCTTTATGGAATAATGCTGATTTATGGGCTTGCAGGCACCACAGATATAATGAAACTCTCGGCCCTTTTGCTTAAGAGTAATATGAAACTACAAACCCTTTTTGCTATTGTAATGGTGACGGTTGCCTTTGGCTTTAAGATAGCCCTGGTACCCTTTCATATGTGGGCTCCTGATGTGTACGAGGGTGCTCCCACATCAATTACCGCCTTTATGTCTGTAGGACCAAAGGCTGCAGGCTTTGCTGTAATAGGCAGGGTTTTCCTGACTGGCTTTGAAGGCTTTACACCTGACTGGCGTTTGCTTCTGATAGTACTGAGTATTGCAACAATGGCAATAGGTAACATACTTGCAATACAGCAGCAAAACCTCAAGCGTATGCTTGCCTATTCATCTGTTGCTCATGCCGGATATGCAGTGCTTGGTGTGATTGCTGGAGGCTCAGAGGGCCTTTCATCCATGATGAACTATTTACTAATCTATGCATTCATGAACATAGGGGCCTTTTCAATAATAATACTTTTGAGAAATGAACAGGAACGCATTGAGACCCTTGAGCAGATAAGGGGACTTGCAAAAAATCATCCCTTTACTTCAGCCCTGATGCTGATTTTCATGTTTTCTCTGACTGGAATACCACCGACAGCAGGTTTTATAGGTAAGTTTTTTATCTTCAGATCCCTTGTATATGCAGGGTATGCATGGCTTGCTGTGGTTGCAGTGGTTTTCAGTGTTATTTCGGCCTTCTTTTATCTCAGGGTAGTAATGTACATGTATATGTATGAACCATCAGAGACGGCAGAGCAGGCCCTTGCTCCATCAGCACCGTTGGGACTGGCCCTGTTTATAACCGCTGTAATGGTAATCCTCATAGGTCTTTACCCAGAGCCTTTTATCAGCTTTGCCCGTGTGGTAACAGGCTGACAGGGGATTTTAATAAGTAAAATTAACCGGTTATATTGACAGAAAAGGGGGGATTGTTGTTTAATTAATACCATGCGAAAGCCACTTATTGCTGCAAACTGGAAGATGCACAAAACAACTGCCGAAACAAGGGACTTTATTACTGCCTTTGTGCCCCTTGTAAAGGATGTGGAGGATGTGGAAATAGTAATCGCTCCACCTTTTACCTCACTGGCGGTGGCTGCAAAATTCTTAAAAGGTACAAACATTAAGCTTTCGGCACAGAACCTCTTCTGGGAAGAGCAGGGGGCTTATACAGGCGAGGTCTCAGCGCTAATGCTGAAGGATGTGGAGTGTGAATATGTAATTGTTGGTCATTCTGAAAGGAGACAGTACTTTGGCGAGACAGATGAAACAGTTAATAAACGGATAAAGGCTGCCCATGCAGCCGGGCTAAAGGTCATTATGTGTATAGGAGAAACCCTGGAAGAAAGAGAGGCAGGAAAGACCTTTGATGTACTTAAAACACAACTTGAGGGTGCACTGAAGGATATAACCGCCCATGATATGCTGGTCATTGCATACGAGCCTGTATGGGCAATTGGTACAGGCAAAACAGCTACCCCTGAGATGGCTGAAGAGGCACATAGATTTATAAGGGATCAACTTGCTGGTAAATTTGGACAGGATGCTGCCGAAACGATAAGGATACTTTATGGTGGAAGTGTAAAGCCCGAGAATGTGGCATCTCTTATGGCACAGGAAAATGTGGACGGTGGTCTGGTTGGTGGTGCAAGCCTTCAGCCAGACAGTTTTGCAAAGATTGTAAGGTTTAAGAATTCATAATACAAGGAGCTGTGGCATGACTACTTTACTGGTAATAATACATGTATTAATTAGCCTGTTTTTGATAGTAATCGTATTGATTCAGGGTGGCAAGGGCGCTGAGCTTGGTTCTGCCTTTGGAGGTGGTTCGAGTCAGACCCTTTTTGGTGCCAGAGGAGCGGCAACGGTACTTGGAAAGATTACCACTGTGGTGGCAGTGGTTTTCATGGTTACATCGCTATTGTTGACAATAATTTCTTTTAAACGGGGTTCTGTTGTAAAAACAGTAGTGCCTGAAAATGTAACAACTGAAGAGACTCAGAAAAAGGCCCTTCCAGAAGGTGCAGGGGTAAAGCCTGTGGGGCCAGAAAATAAGGCAAAACCAGAAAAGACCTCTCCTGAGAATCCTCAGACCAGATAGTTGTATGCTATCCAGGTAGATAGGCTAACAAAGAGCTACAATGGTCTTGTTGCTGTTAGTGAAGTGTCTTTTAATGTCCCTGAGGGGAGTATCTTTGGGTTTCTTGGACCAAACGGTGCTGGAAAGACCACTACAATAAATATACTCTGTACAATCCTGAAGCCAAGCTCAGGTACTGCAGTAGTAAACGGTTATGATTGCTTAAAACAGCCCGACAGGGTGCGTCAGTCTATTGGTATTGTTTTCCAGGATACCACCCTTGATAAGGACCTTACCGCTTATGAAAACCTTCTCTACCATGCGATTCTATACAATGTACCAAAGAGACTGAGAAAACAAAAGGTCAGAGAGGCCCTGCGTTTTGTTGATCTATACGACAGGCGGGATGACTTTGTGCGCCGATTCTCTGGTGGAATGAAGAGACGGCTTGAAGTGGCAAGGGCGATAGTGCATCAACCAAAGGTGTTATTCCTTGACGAGCCTACCCTCGGGCTTGATCCACAAAGCAGAAAAGGCCTCTGGGATTTTATCACCCGTTTGCCTGCTGAGCATGGAGTCACTGTATTCATGACCACCCATTACATGGATGAGGCTGAGGTATGTGACAGAATAGCCATAATAGACAAGGGAAGAATAATAGCACAGGGAAGTCCTCAGGAGCTGAAAAAGCTTGTTGGTGGTGATGTGATTTATCTTAAAACCACAAACAACATGGACTCTGTAGAGATTCTCAGAGAAAAACTTGGTTTTGAAGCCACCTTGCGGGCTGATGAGATCTTTGTACCTGTGACAAAGGGTGAGGCCTGCATTCCCGAGATAATCAGGCTACTTGGAGATCGAGTGACATCGGTGAGGATGCAAAGACCCACATTAAATGATGTGTTCTTAAAGCTGACAGGCAAAAGGATAAGGGAGGAGATCCAGGACCAGTCTGATCAACTAAAGGAGGCAATCAGGGCATACAGGAGGCGTTTTGATAGAGGGTAGAACCATATATGTAATACTGATGAGGGAGATGAAGAAGTTCCTCCGGGAGCGAAGCAGGCTCTTTTCTACCGTGGCTCGGCCTCTTATCTGGCTTTTTTTCGTTGGTGGTGGAATGTCAAGACTGGTGCCATTGGAAGGTGGAATAAGCTATATACAGTTTTTCTTTCCAGGTATCCTTGCCATGACAGTGCTTTTCAGTTCGATCTTTTCAGCCATATCCATTATCTGGGACAAGGAATTTGGCTACATGAAGGAGATGCTTGTTGCTCCTGTCTCAAGGACATCTATTGTTCTTGGGAAGGCACTTAGTGGTACAGCGGTTTCAACTGTTCAGGCGGTAATAATACTTCTGCTTTTTCCATTTCTTGGCTTTAATATGGGGCCATTGAAGTTTCTGGAGGCGGTGTTTGTTTCAGCCTTTCTGGCCTTCAGTATATCGGCAATTGGTATATTTATTGCCACCTTTTATGATAGTTTCGAGAGTTTTTCGGTGATAATGAATTTTATAGTTATGCCCATGTTCTTCCTCTCTGGTGCCATGTATCCGGTTCACTCCATGCCCGAGGTACTGAAGATAATATCGAAGCTTAACCCCCTGACCTATGGAGTAGATGCCCTGAAGAACGTTATTTTTCCAACCCTGCACGCTGGTGTTACGGCAGATTTTCCCTATCTGCTTGACATGCTGGTATTATTTTTCGTATCGGCTGTATTTGTGGTTATGGACACGGTATCTTTCCGAAGAAGGGTTTAACCCCGGCTACATCCTCTCAGGGGCTGTAACACCAAGTATCGACAACCCCTCGTTGATTACCCTCATGACTGCACTGCAGAGGGAGAGCCTCGCCTGGGAAAGCTCCTTATCATCAGAGACCACACGATGCCGATTATAATAGGAATGGAAAAGCCTTGCAAGCTCCTGGAGATAAAAGGTAACCCTGTGGGGTTCACGTTCTCTGACAGCCCCTTCAAACATGAGTGGATAGAACATAAGCTTTTTGACAATAGAGAGTTCTTCCTCCTGGGTAAGCCTGTCAACAAAGGCCGGGCCTTCAAAGGAGATTCCCCTTTCTCTGGCCTTCCTGAAAATACTGTTTATCCTGGCATAGGCATACTGTACATAATAAACCGGGTTTTCAGAGGACTCTCTTTTAGCAACCTCGATATCAAAATCCAGATGGCTGTCGGGTCTTCTTGTGAGAAAGATGAACTTTGTGGTATCTGCCCCTACCTCCTCCATTACCTCCTTCAGTGTTATAAACTCGCCTGCTCGTTTCGACATCTGCACCGGCTTTCCATCACGAAGCAGGTTGACCATCTGAACAAGGATTACCCTTAGTTTATCATCTGGCTGATCCATTGCCCTGATTACTGCCTTGATTCTTGGAATATAACCGTGATGGTCTGCCCCCCACACATTTATCAATTCATCAAATCCCCTCTGGAGCTTGTACCAGTGGTAGGCTATATCAGAGGCAAAGTATGTGGGCGAGCCATCGCTTTTAATAACCACCCTGTCCTTGTCGTCTCCGTATTCACTGGCCCTGAACCAGAGGGCACCATCCTTTTCATAGAGTTTATCCTTTTGTTTGAGCTCATCAAGGCACCTTTTAACAAGCCCCTCATCGTAAAGGGCCTTCTCACTCTGCCATCTATCAAACACAACGGAAAAGGCCTCAAGGTCTTCCTTTATCTGCTTTAGCATCCTCTGTATACCAAAGGTTTTAAAGCTGTCTGCACAGTCAGCATAGTCCTTGTCCTTGTATTTATCGCCTTCGGTGTCTAAAAGTTCTCTGGCAAGTTCTTTTATGTAATCGCCCCTGTAGCCGTCTTCTGGAAAGGGATACTCTGTGTTTAGTAGCTCTTTATAACGGGCAAATATGCTTTCTCCCAGGAGGTCAACCTGCCTGCCGGCATCGTTTATATAAAACTCTCTTTCTACCTGATAACCAGCCCTTTCAAGCAGATTGCTAAGGGCTGCTCCGAAGGCAGCACCACGGCCATGACCAAGATGAAGGGGCCCTGTAGGGTTGGCGCTTACAAATTCTACCTGGATCTTTTGACCGCTGGAGAGGTCTTTTCTGAGAAAACCCTCCGGGTCCTTTAACAGGGCCTTAAGGGTATCAATGATAAACTGTTTCCTGAATCTTATATTGATGAATCCGGGGCCAGCGATCTCAACAGAATCAAAGGCATCAACAGAATCGAGATGTTTTTTTATATCCTGGGCAATCTCCCTGGGCGGACGCCTGAGGGTACGGGCAAGTGTCATTGCTACAGGTGTGGAGATGTCCCCATGTTTTTCATGCTTTGGGACCTCAAGCTCCACAAAGGGTGGTTCTACACCCATTTCCTTTAAAGCCTCTCTTATGTAAGCCCTTACATCCATTATCCTTCAAGATTATTAGAATAACAAAACTCTCTGATTAACAACAAGGCTAATATAACTGCTGGAATTGTTCTATAATGAGCTATGGTGATGGTGATTATTAATTAAAAAGGAGGCACTCAGGATGGCTGAACTTACATTCTGGGGTGGTGTGGATACAGTTACCGGTTCATGTTTTCTTCTTGAGATCGGAGGTCTAAGGATAGTTGTTGACTGTGGAATGTTTCAGGGTGGTACAGAATGGGAAGAGCGTAATTATGAGCCCTTTCCCTTTGATCCAAAAGGTATTGACTACCTGATCCTTACCCACGGACACCTTGACCACTGTGGCAGAATTCCTTTACTTGTAAAACAGGGCTTTTCAGGGAAGATAATCTGTACTTCAGCCACTTATGATATTGCGAAGGTTGTTTTGATGGACTCGGCAAGGGTTCAGGAGGAGGATTACGAACACTGGCGTAAGATATGGTTAAGAAAGGGTGAAAAACCCCGTCCCCCTCTATATACAACCCTTGAGGCCCTTGATGCCATAAGGATGTTTGGCAGTTTTGCTGAATATAATGAACCTGTTGAACTAAACTCAAGGGTTACGGTAACCTTCAGGGATGCCGGACACATCCTGGGCTCTTCTTATCTGATTATACAGATAAAAGGTGGAAAGCGGATAATCTTCTCTGGTGACCTTGGAAATACTAACAAGCCTATTATTAAGGACCCTCAACCTCCAGAGCCAGCAGATGTAATGATTATAGAAAGCAC
>JAADIE010000114.1 GCA_013151495.1 Nitrospirota bacterium
TAAAGTGCGAAGCTTTTTACCTTCGGTTAGATCAATCCTCCAGAGGTCATCAGTCAAGAACTCTTTTAATCTTAAATAAATTCTATTTATCCCATTGTAGGCCCCTCTTGGCTAAAATTCCCATTATCCCCTTTTTTGCACTCTGAGTTCCCTCAACAAGCAATAACCGCAGTACTTTTTTGCTACCAAGCTCTTTTAAAATCTCAGCCCTTTCAGAAGCTGGAATGTGAAGGTTCTTTATCCTGTGGCGAATTTCCGCAAGAAAATGGAAAAACTCCTCAAAATCCTCTTTAAAAATCCCTTCAAGCTCTTCTCTGATACTTCTTGCCATTGCCGGGCTTGCGCCAGAAGTTGAGATGGCTATTAATAATGGACCTCTTTCTATTATGGATGGTACTATGAAGCTACAAAGCTCGGGCACATCTACTACATTAACAGGTCGATCCTTTGCCTCTTCATATACGGCCCTGTTGACATCCATATCAGATGTTGCGGCGATTATAAGGAATGCATCTTTCAGATCACCCTCCTGGTAAGCCCTATCAATATGTTGAATCCTTCCCTCCTCCTTCAATCTCTGAAGACCTTCGTTTAACTCAGGGCTTATAACCCTGACAGAAGCACCTGCTTTAAGAAGTGAAAGGACCTTTCTTTCAGCAACACCCCCTCCACCAACAACTATACATAAACGATCTGTGAGATTTAAAAAAGCGGGATAGTATTTCACTTCTTTGCAGTAAGGATCTCTTCTTTGGCCAGTTTAGCCCATCCATCTCCGGGAAATCTATCGAGTAACTTCATTGCAAATTCCCTTGCACGGTCTTTATCACCAAGTTCTTCATAACTCTTGGCGGTTCTGTATAAAACCTCTGGAATCCGTTTATAATCTGGAAAATCCCTTATAAGCCCCTCGAACCTGCCAATTGCTGCACGATAGGAACCCTTTTTAAAGTAGAAAAGGCCAACAAGATATTCATAATCGGCGATCAGGTTTTTGCATTTTTTGATCCTCAGCTCTGCTGCCTCTCTGTAAGGGTTGCGAGGGTAGCGTTCAAGGAGCTTCTGAAACTCCTTGAGGGCCCTTCTGGCACCACCTGCACCCTTGTCTGGCCCCTCGATCTGTTTGTAATAAATCATTGCAATCTGGTACTGGGCAAAGGGGGCCTGGGTGTGTTCTGGATAGAGCCTGAGGAACCTTCTGTATTCCTCTACTGCAGTATCATAATCCTCTTCCTTGACATAAGACTCGGCCAGTTTAAGCTGTGCAATTGGTGCATATTGTCGGGTAACATCTCTGTTTTTTACCTCAAAAAGCAGGCGCCGGGCCTCTTCAAAGTCCTCATCCTCGATAAGTTTGCTTGCCCTGCTAAGGTATTCTTTGGCATCAAATTGTTCTGGCCTTACCTGTTTGTTTGAGGAGCAGGCTGAAAAAAGTAGTAACCCAATTAAGTACAGTGCAATGGTTAAATGCCTTCTTTTCATACCTGATTATTTAATCCTTATTCGACCGATTATGTCAATACTTGTCTAAAACTCCCTGGCCTCTTCCACAATCATAACAGGTATTCCATCACGGATAGGGTATATCAGACGGCATCGATTACACAAAAGGCCTTCATCATCCTTTAACTGAAGGTCTCCCTTACATTTTGGACAGGCAAGTATTTCCAATAGTTCCTCTTTAATCATAGACCCTCCAAAAGGATTTTTCCGGTTCTTTCCAGTCACTCAATTTTTTTACTGGATACTTTTAATATGATACAATTTTTATATGGCAGAGGTAAAAATCGGCTGTAGCGGTTTTATGTATAACCACTGGCGTAAGGTCTTTTATCCAGAGGATGTGCCGAAATGGAAGTGGTTTCAGTACTACTGCAGCATATTCGATACAGTGGAAATGAATGTAACCTTTTACAGGCTTCCCAAGGAGAGTTCCTTTAAACGTTGGCATAAAGACTCCCCTCAGGGATTTACCTTTTCTGTAAAGGGCAGTAGACTCATTACCCATCTAAAAAGGTTAAAGGATGTTGAGGAACCTCTGGAAAACTTCTTTTCGTTAGTGAAAATTTTGAAGGATAAGCTCTCGATAGTTCTATGGCAGTTTCCACCAAAGATGGAGCTTGATTTAGAGAGGCTCGGGATATTTCTTAAATTACTTAAAAACTACAATACCCGCTCATGCTTTGAGTTCAGACACCCTTCATGGATCAACGAAGATGTAAGCAGACTGCTTAAGAAATATGGCTTCAGCTACTGTCAGGCAGACTGGCCAGAGTTCAACGACTCCCTGCCTGTCACGGCTAATTATATCTATATAAGACGACATGGCCAGGGTGGCAGGTACAACTCCTGTTATACTGATGAGCAACTAAAAAGGGATGCAAAGAAGATAAAGGGATATCTGAAAAAAGGCATTGATGTATATATCTACTTCAACAATGATGCCTATGGTTATGCACCCCAAAATGCCCGGCAGTTAAAGGAGCTTCTATGATCAATCAGGAGATAGCCAGGGCCTTTTCAGAAATAGCAGATATGCTCGAACTAAAAGGAGAAAATCCCTTCCGTATCAGGGCTTACAGAAGGGCTGCCCAGAATCTTGAGGCCCTTAGCAAGGATGTTACAGAGCTGACCGAGGATGAGCTTCTTAAGATTCCTGGAATAGGCAAAGACCTTGCCAGTAAGATACGCGAATACATAGACACTGGCAACATAGCCCAACTTAACGAGCTAAAAAAGGAGATACCCCAGGGGCTGCTGGAGATCCTGCTGGTACCAGGGGTTGGCCCCAAGACAGCAAAAACAGTATATGAAAAGCTTGGTATCTCATCTGTAGATGAACTCGAGCAGGCCTGCAGAGAGGGACTTCTACAGGGCATTCCTGGTATTCGTAAGAAAACCGAAGACAATATCCTCAAGGGCATAGCAATGCTTAAAAGGGGACGTGAACGAATGCCCCTTGGAAAAGCAAGGCCCCTTGCTGAGGCAATACTTGAGGAACTAAAAGGCCTCAGGGCAGTTAAAAAGATAGAGATTGCCGGGAGTCTGCGACGCTGGAAGGAAACCGTTAAAGACATTGATATACTTGTCACATCCTCTGATCCCATGAAGGTAATGAACACCTTTGTCAAGCTACCAAATGTGGAGGAGGTTCTACTTAAGGGGCCGACCAAATCGTCAGTAATCCTGAAGGAGGGTATTCAGGTAGACCTCAGGGTGGTAGAGGAGGACTGCTTTGGTGCCGCACTACAGTACTTTACAGGTAGCAAGGCCCACAATATAAAGATCCGAGAAATGGCCATGAAACTTGGCCTCAAGATAAACGAATACGGTGTGTTCAGGGAAAAGGACAATAAGAAGATTGCTGGCACTACTGAAGAGGAGGTGTATAAGGCAATTGGGCTACCCTTTATCCCACCTGAAATCAGGGAAGACCTTGGTGAAGTAGAGGCAGCCCTCAGCGGTCAGCTACCCAGGCTTGTGGAGCTTGGCGATATTAAAGGAGATCTTCATGTTCATAGCCGTTGGAGTGATGGTAGCCATAGCATCGAAGAGGTTGCAAGGGCTGCCCAGGCCCTTGGATACGAATACATTGCCATAACTGATCACTCCAAGGGTTTGGGGGTTGCAGGTGGTCTTGGCGAGGAGGACATTTTAAAAGAAAAAAAGGAGGTTGAAGAGTTAAACAAAAAACTAAAAGGCTTCAGGGTGTTTATGGGTGTGGAGGTGGATATCAGAAGTAATGGAGAGCTGGATTTTGATGAGGATATTCTTAAACGATTGGATTTTGTCGTTGCATCAATACATTCAGGCTTTAGACAGTCAAAACGTCAATTAACTGACAGATTGTTGAGTGCCATAAAATGTCCCTATGTGCGTGTTATCGCCCACCCAACCGGCAGAATCCTGGGAGAGAGGGAAGAATATGATGTTGATATGGAAGAGATTATGAAAGCTGCCAAGAAATACAAAAAGGCCCTTGAGATTAATGCATACCCCCTAAGGTTGGACCTGAGTGACCGCTATGTTAGAATGGCAAAGGATATGGGAATCCCAATAATTATCAGTACCGACACCCACATGACCGAACAATTCCGTTTCATGCAATACGGGGTGGCAATTGCAAGAAGGGCATGGCTTGAGAAAGAAGACATCCTTAATACCAGGGGGTTAAAGGAGTTTATGAAATACCTTGGTATTAAGTAGATTTCAGGCATCCATTTTGCTATACTAAAGGATGGAATGGGGGCGTACGGGAATATAAGGTATATTGCTTATGTACAAGACAGGGAAACAGCCGGTTTCCTGAAAGAATTCTTTAAAGGAAAGAAAAGAACATCCCTGAACTTCTGTAAAGATGTAAAGGAGTTAAAAGAGCAGCTTAAGTCTAATAACCTACGATATTCTCTTCATTGAATCTCCTGCCGGGACCTCAAATTTAAAAAGATATAAGCTTAAAATTCCAACCATTGCGCTTGTTCAAAACGATGTACCTAAGGGATTAAGGGATGTATTAAAGCATGAGATTGATTACTATGTAATATCCCCCTTCCATAAAGATGATCTGAATCTAAAGATAAAGACCGCCCTTGAAAGAAGGAGCTGGTTTAAAGAACTCTATAATGAAAAAAGAGACTTAGAGGCTATAATAGAGCTAACCTATCTGGTATCTTCCACCCTCGAGCCAAGAGAGGTTCTCTATTTTATTGTAAAGAAACTGAGTGAGATGATTGAGGTCACCAGGTGCTCAATAATTAGCATAGGCTTTGGCGAAAAAAGATATGCCTATGTGGTCTCCACTCATGAAGACCCTAATATAACCAATATAAAATTAGACCTCAGGAAATACCCCGAGATAAAGAAGGCCCTGCAATCAAAAAAATCTGTAATAATCAATGATGCTCTTAACGACCCTCTGATGGCCTCTGTAAAGGATATGATTGCTCCGTTAGGCATTAAATCCATTGTAGTCATGCCAATTATTCACAGGGACGAGGTTATTGGCACCCTCTTTCTTCGCACCTCAAAAAAGAAGCGCTTTACCGACAGAGAGATACGCCTCTGCAAGGCAATTGCCAACACCACTGCCAATGCCCTTTATAATGCCTTTTTATTCGAAAAACTGGAAAACGAAAAGGAACGACTCAAAAAACTCGCCATAACCGATTATCTAACAGGTGTATACAATATCCGGTATTTTTACCATCGCCTTGAGGAGGAATTCAGCAGGGCAGAGCGTTATGGAGATCCGATTTCCTGCATTATGCTTGACATAGACCACTTCAAAAAGATAAACGACACCTATGGACACAGAACTGGTGATTTAGTGTTAAGAGAATTTGCCCAGCTCATACGACGGCACACCAGAAAAAGCGATGTCTTTGCCCGTTATGGGGGTGAAGAGTTCATCATACTTTTGCCACATACACCTGTTGACGGTGCAGTGGTGGAGGCTGAACGGCTTCGCAACTTTATAAAGAACCACAAATTCAAGGGAATTAAGAACGAAAAAATAACTTCCAGCATGGGAATCGCCTGTTGGCCGGTGCATGAAATAAACACAGCTGACGACCTGATTACCCTTGCCGATCATGCCCTTTTCAGGGCAAAAAGCTCTGGAAGAGACAAAATTGTTGTAAGCAAACAATTACGAAAGAAAAAGGATAAAAACTAATCCCCCCTTATGGATATCATACTCTGTCATGTAAATGCAGACTTTGATTGCCTGTCTTCAATGCTGGGGGCCAAGAAGATCTACACCACCGCCCAGCCAGTGTTCCCTGGCTCACAGGAGAAAAAGGTAAGGGACTTCCTTGAACTCTACAGTCCCTTTGAGATTAAAAAAGTAAGGGAAATAGACCCCGAAAAGGTCAGGAGGATTATTCTTGTCGACACCAAACAGGCTGACAGGCTTGGTCCCTTTTCAGAACTGGTCAAATCAAAAAAGGTAAGGCTTCATATCTACGATCACCATCCCTTTTCAAAAGACGACCTGCGAGGAGAACTTGAGGTGATAAAGGAGGTAGGGGCAACAGCCACTATATTTGTAGAAATGATTAAGGAAAAAAAGATCCCCCTGACCCCGGAAGAGGCAACCATACTCTGCCTTGGGATTTATGAAGAAACAGGCTCCTTGAGATTCACGACCACCACAGAAAAAGACCTGATGGCTGTAGCCTATCTGCTAAAAAAAGGGGCTGACCTGAGGGTTGTCTCCCGGTTTATCAGGGTCGAGATGAGCAAAGAGGAGCTGGAGCTCCTTAATAAACTGATAAAGTCATCAAAGGATATAGAGCTTTATGGCATAAGAGTAAGAATAGTAAAGGCCACCCACGAGGAATACCTGGGTGATGCTGCATACATTGCCCATCGAATAATGGAAATGGAGGACATAGATGCCCTTTTTATGTTGTTATTAATGGAAGGAAAAATACTTATAGTTGGCAGAAGTAGGGTTCCAGAAGTGGATGTGGCAAAGGTGCTTGAGCATTTTGATGGAGGAGGTCACCCCACAGCTGCCTCGGCATCGGTTAAGGAGGCAACCCTTGAGGGGGTTGAGGAAAGACTTATTGAAATAGTAAATAAAACAGTAAGGCCTGAAAGGCTTGCAAAGGATATAATGACATCACCAGTAATTACAATAGACTGGAAAACCACCATTAAAGAGGCCGAGGTCCTGATGACCCGATACGGTGTCAATGTGTTACCGATACTTAAAAAGGGCAGATACTATGGTCTTATCTCAAGGGAGGTTGTAGAGAAGGCCCTCCTTCATGGATTTGGCTCCAGCAGGGCATCTGAGTTTGCAACCACCGATGCAGAGACAACCACCCCCGACACCCCCCTCGATAAGATCGAACGAATTATGATTGAAAACAATCAGCGTTTCATGCCAGTACTTCAGGACAGTAAGGTAGTAGGTGCTATTACAAGAACCGATCTCTTAAGAAGCATCTACGAAGAGACCCTGAGACGCCGAAGGATACTCGAGGAAGACCGGATGGATAAACCCTCAATTGGCAGAAACATAAGAAGACTGATAGAAGAAAGGTTTCCAGAGGAGATAGTTGAATTGCTTAAAAAGGCTGGCAAGATAGCCGATTCCCTTTCTTTCAAGGCCTACCTCGTAGGTGGTTCTGTAAGAGACCTGCTCAGGGGTGAACGAAACCTTGACATTGATATTGTAGTTGAAGGAGATGGTATAGAGTTTGCCAAGGTCCTCTCAAAGGAGTATCCCGGGGCCAAGCTGGTTACTCATAGAAGGTTCAATACAGCCAAGCTAAAAATCAGCAAAGACTTTGTAATCGACATTGCCACAGCACGAACCGAGTATTATGAAAGCCCGGCAGCACTGCCAAAAGTGGAGGTCTCTTCAATCAAAAAGGACCTCTACAGAAGGGACTTTACCATTAACACGCTTGCTGTTAGCCTGAATCCAGAGAGCTTTGGACAGCTCCTGGATTACTTCGGGGCTCAGAGGGACCTGAAGGAAAAAACCATCAGGGTACTACACAACCTGAGTTTTATTGAAGATCCAACAAGGGCATTCAGGGCTGTAAGATTTGCCGAAAGATTTGGTTTTAAGATCAGTAAACATACCGAAAACCTTATTAAATCTGCCCTGAGGCTTAACCTCTTCGAAAAACTCTCGGGCACCAGGCTATACGATGAACTCTGCCTGATATTTAAGGAAACCAACCCGGTGGCAGCCCTTGCAAGGCTTGCCCATTATGGGCTTTTATCGGTAATCCATCCGGACCTTAAATTCACTGATGAGTTAAGTTCACGGCTTAATGCAATCTACGAAACCCTCGTATGGTTTGATCTTCTGTTCCTTGAAGAAAGTGTGGACAGGTCACTGGTATTTATAATGGGACTTCTGTCAGTACTGCCAAAGGATGAAAGGACAAAAGCCCTTGAAAGACTGAACACACCAGAGAAGGAGGCAAAAAAGATTACTCAGGCGATGGACAATGCCTTAAAGGCCATCAGATCACTACGACACGACGACCCGGTAAGCATCTACCATACCCTGTCTGAACTTAACATTGAAACCATACTCTTTCTTATGGCCATGGCAAAAAAGCGAGAGATCCAGAAGGCCATTTCAACCTATCTACTCCGGCTACGCCATATAAAACCTATTTTAAGGGGGAAAGACCTGAAGAATATGGGTATCCCTCCAGGACCGATATATTCAGAGATACTCAAGGCCCTTCTTGATGAACGTCTGAGGGGTAATCTTAAAAGCCGGGAAGATGAGGAAAGATTTGTAAAACAGCATATCGAAAGCCATGGAGTACAACTACCCAGAGTTTCTTAAAAGGTTTCTTCCAGAGGCAAGGATTAACAAAGAAA
>JAADIE010000106.1 GCA_013151495.1 Nitrospirota bacterium
TCAAACGAGGTAGCTATAATTGGTTCAAATATTGCCAGATTCATCGACTCAGTGGATTCCTCTGAAGTGTTTGTAGCTGGTCTTTTACACGACATCGGAAGGGTAGTTTTACTGACCCTGGATAAAGAGAGATATCTTCAGATTATAGACTCAGATGAATTGATTCTGGAGGAGATAGACTATTTTGGCTTGCATCACCCTGCCGTAGGTTCTGACTTTCTTCAAAGGGCCTCCTTGCCAGATCCTCTTGTTTATGCGGTGAGGTATCATCATACTCCTTCAAGTGCCGACAAATACAAAGAAACCGTTTCTGTAGTAGCCTTTGCAGAGGCTCTTTCCAGAAACTACTTTCCCAAGTTTGAGGACGACGGATACTGGACTGAAGAACATAGTGCAATTATGCTTGAGCTGAACCTTGATGATGAAAAAATGAATGAAATAAGAAACCTTTCTAATGAAGAGGTTTCCAAGATGGCCTCTGTATTATCGGATATCTAACTAAGGAATCAACTTATGGCGCTGCAACGAACGAGGCACATACCATTTATGCAGGTTGTATGATATACCAATGGGAGTGGGTCTTATCCCTTTAAATCGCTTATGAACAATTGGAAGGGCATCGGGCACATACAAAAACACATAGGGGACCTCTTCTGCCAGTATCTCTTGAATCCTGAAGTAGGCCTTTTTCCTCTTTTCAATATCAAAGGTCCTGCGACCCTCCTCAAGCAGTCTGTCCACTTCAGGGTTTTTGTATGAGATAAAATTGAATTCCTTTTCACCGGTCTTGCTCGAATGCCATATATCGTACTGGTCTGGGTCAAAGCCTATTGACCACCCAAGTATTACGGCCTCAAACCTTCTCTTGTCAATAAATTCATTGATAAAGGCACTCCATTCAATCAACCTGATATTGACTTTGATACCAATCTGTTTGAGCCTCCACTGTATGATGGTGGCTGTTCTTTCACGAAGGCTGTTGCCCATGTTGGTTATGATGGTAAACTCAAACCTCTTGCCATCCTTGTCGAGCCATCCATCGCCATCGGTATCGCGCCAGCCAGCCTCTTGAAGTAACTGGCGTGCCTTAGCCGGGTTGTATTCATATCTCTTTACATTTGGATTATAGGGCCATGTGTTTGGCACATAAGGACCAGTTGCCACCGATCCAAGCCCAAAGAGCACAACATCGATTATCTCCTTTTTGTCAATAGCATAGGCAATGGCCTTTCTTACCCTTATGTCCTTAAAAAATGGATGTTTAAGATTAAATCCAAGGTATGTATAGGCAAAAACCGGGTAGCGGAATTTCTGGAAGTTTTTTTTGAAAAACTCTGTACTGGTCTGCCGTCTGTATTGAATTGGCGTAAGACCCATCAGGTCTACCCCACCGGCTCTTAACTCCATGAACATGGTGGCCTGATCGGGTATTATCCTGTATATGTAATAGTCGATGTAGGGTCTGCCCTCAAAATACTCAGGATTGGCCTTAAGTACTATACGTTGCCCTGGCTCCCATTTTTCGAATATAAATGGCCCCATCCCTATGGGGTTTCTTCCAAAATCAACCTTTGTGATGTCTTTTCCAATGAGCAGATGTTCAGGCAGTATTGGCAGATTTCCCCATGAGCTAAGAGCAGGGGCAAAGGGCTTTTTATATGTTACCCTGAAGGTATATTTATCAAGCACCTCAGCCTTTTTGACCTGCAGAAAGTCCTCTTTGTAGGCTGTTGGTGTTTTAGGATCAATAATTGTCTTATATCCAAACATGACATCATTGGCTGTAAACTCCACACCATCGGTCCATTTAACACCCTTTCTCAGATGAAAGGTTATGGTAAGACCATCATCAGATATGTCCCACGACTCGGCCAGGTCGCCTATTAAAGAAAGGTCTGTATCATACTTAACCAGGCCATTAAATATAAGGCCTGCAACCTCATGAGAGGCACTGTCGCCTGCAAGCATGGGTATCAGTATACTTGGCTCTCCTATAGAACCCACTATAAGGGCATCACCATAGGCAGGTTGTTCTAAAGCCTCCTTAGTGTATGAGACAGATACAAAGACTAAAAATATCAAAATAATTGCGAACGCACCAAAAATAAATCTCTTAACCGTCATAACCTGTCTATTTTAACACTTGTTAAAAACATTTGAAAAAGTATTTAATTACTTATTATGTTAAAGCGTTTTTTTCTGGTTTTGGTGCTTCTACTTTTTCTTATGGATGCCATGGCCCGGGCATCCACCTTTTATACTATTCAAACAGGCACTTTCTATTCTGAAAAGAATGCCCTCAAGCACTTCAACATAATCAGGCAAAGGGTACCCATACGATGGCTTCTCTGGCTAAGGGCAGAGAAAGCCGGCAGGTTCTATGTGGTAAGAGTGGGCAGATTTCCGGATAGGGTTTCTGCAAAGGAAACCTTGAAGATAATACAAAGAACTATAAAGGATGCCGTTTTGGTTAAAACCTCTGGTGCTGATGAGGTGATAAAAATACTAACTCCTGAGGATATCGAGATAGAGCTAAATGTTAGACTGATTAAGGCCTATATTCTTAAGGGAGATCTAAACAGGGCAGAAAAGGAAGCAAAAAAGGCCCTGTCTCGATGGCCAAAACATTCAGAATTTTACGGATTGATGGGTACTATCTATCTAAAACGCGCCAAATACCTGAAGGCCTATACCAGCTTTTCCAGGGCCATATCTTTAAACGATAAAGTAGCAGAGTATTACAACGGTGCTGGCTATGCGCTTTTGTCTATTGGAAGGGTTGAGGAGGCCCTGTTTGATTTCCAGAAGGCCCTAAAACTAAAGCCAGACTATGCTGATGCCCTTGCAGGTACAGCCTACTGTTATATAGAGCTTGGTCTTAAGGATGATGCCCTTATGGTATACAATCATCTAAAAGGTATTGATCCAGAGGCGGCAAAAGAGGTATTCAAGGCACTTATGTATGAGTAGTAAAGGCAGAGCCTTTGAAGGCCCTACCCTTTCATTATTTCAAGTTCTGAGAAGAAATACTTTATTTCAAACTCTGCAGACTGAGGTGAGTCAGAACCATGTACTGTGTTTCTCTCTATATCAGTTGCAAAATCTGCCCTTATTGTGCCAGGAGCAGCCTCCCTGGGGTTAGTGGCGCCCATTATCTCTCTTACCTTGTTAATAGCATCCTCACCCTCTACAACCATAACCACAATAGGCCCTTCAGACATAAAATCGGTTAGACTATCGTAAAAGGGTTTGTCTTTATGCACTATATAAAAACCCTTTGCCTCTTCCTTGCTCATCCAGAGCATTTTCAGGGCCACAATCTTCAGGCCCGCTGATTCATATCTTTTAATTACCTCTCCTATAACTCCCTTCTTAACTCCGTCAGGTTTCACGATAGACAGGGTTTTCTCCATCTGCATGACCTCCTTATAAATTTATTTATGTTGTAATGTCAGGTAATCCTGGATCAGAGGTTGAGTTTATCTACAAGGGTCTTTACTGCCTCAACAGATCTCTGCAGGGCCTCTCTTTCTTCGTCGTTAAGCTCCAGCTCCACAACACGCTCCACACCTCCCTGGCCAAGAATCACAGGTACTCCCATGTAGATACCCTTTACACCGTACTCCCCATCAAGATATGCAGCCGCAGGTAACATTCTCTTTTCATCAAGCAAAATAGCCCTTACCATCTGGAAAGTAGAAGCAGCAGGGGCATAATAGGCACTTCCCTTTTTAAGAAGCGAAACAATCTCTGCCCCACCATTACGGGTGCGTTCTATTAATTTGTCTATGGTCTCTTTATCAAGGAGTTTGGTTATTGAAACCCCTCTTACAGTGGTAAATCTTGGCATGGGTACCATCTGGTCGCCATGGCCACCAAGCACCAGCGCCTCTATATCAGTCTGCGACACACCAAGGGCCATGGATACAAAGGTCCTGAACCTTGCGGCATCGAGCACACCTCCCATACCCATAACCCTTTTATAAGGAAAACCTGTGGTTTTCCAACAAAGCTGGGCCATAACATCCATAGGATTTGTAACCACAATGATCACGGCTTCTGGTGCATACTGCTTTACAGCCTCACTAACAGAACCCACCACCTGGGCATTGATATTCAGAAGGTCATCCCTTGACATACCCGGTTTTCTTGCAGCACCTGCAGTAATTACCACCACATCTGAGCCCTCGATATCCTTGAGTTCATTAGTGCCTTTTACATCAACCGATACACCCCACAGTGGCGTTGCCTCGAGCATATCAAGGGCCTTCCCCTGTGGTAGATCCTCAACAATATCGTATAAAACCACATCGGCAAGACCCGACATAACTATATGTTCGGCAAGGGTTGCACCAACATTTCCAGCTCCGATTACTGCCACACGCTTTCTCAATTTCTTCCTCCCTTTATAGTTTGGTTATCTTGATTTTTGCAATCTTTTTACCGTCCATCTCCATTATAAGAAATCTCAGATTATGATACCTTATTTGTTCACCCTCCCGGGGCAATCTGCCAAACAGCCCGAACACATACCCGCCAATGGTATGAAAATCCTCACTCTCGAGTTTCACATCCACCAGCTCACTTACCTCATCAAGGGGGGTGGTACCGGATACAATAAAAGTCCTCTCATCTATTATTTCAACATCCTTTTCTGCCTGTATCTTCTCGAATTCATCCTGAAGGCTACCCACAATCTCTTCCATAAGGTCCTCAAGTGTTATTAGTCCGGCAGTACCACCGTATTCATCCATCACTATGGCTATCTGGAATTTTCGCTTCTGCATCTCTGCAAGCAGCTCGCTTATCTTCTTATTCTCAGGTATAAAATAGGCATCCCGTACAAATTCCTTGATTGGTGTTGAGCTGTCTACCTTGCCTTCCGACATCTTTATAAGAATATCCTTTATGTAAAGGATTCCAACTACATTGTCAATCTTTTCGTGAATAACCGGATAACGGGAAAAGCCTTTTTCCTTAACTAATTGAAGGGCCTCACCTACAGTTGCATCATCGTTTATAGCTACAATTTCTGTTCGTGGAACCATTGATTCGGAGGCCACTGTATCACCAAATTCAAAGACCTTATGTAACATTTCCTTTTCATCCTCTTGCAGTGTGCCCGACTCCTCCCCAAGGTCTATCATGGCCCTGATGTCTTCCTCGGTGATAAATGGAGAAGAGGGTGATTTTGCGCCCATACTCTTAAGAATCCAGCCTGGTAGTCTCGTAAAAAACCATACCACCGGATGGGTAATCTTAATCAATATCCTTATTGGATAGGCCACAAATAGTGCAAAACTCTCAGCATGACTTACCGCTATTGTCTTTGGTGTTATCTCACCAAGAAGTACAACCAGCACAGTCATTATAAGAGAGGCTATCCACCACCCGTCCTCGCCAAAAATATTTAGCAAAATAGCTGTACCCAAAGAGGAGGCAAGGATTATAAAAAAATTCTCGGTAAGCAATATTGTTCCAAACAGACGTTCATGCTCAGAAAGAATCGCCTCCACCAGTTTAGCCCTTTTGTTGTCCTTTTCAGCGAGATTTCTAATCCTGATACGATTTACTGATATAAGCGATGCTTCAGAACTGGACAGGAAGGCTACAATAAGGATACAGACTATTATAGCTATAATCCCTATAATGTTATTAGACAAGCCTATGGGTATAGTTTCCATATAGTCTCTGGTATCAGACCTCTTTTAACTTCCTGACAAGGGCATCAGCCACCTCCGAAGTACCTACAGCAGTTGGATCATCGGGGGTTGGCTTCATATCATATGTAACATATTTGCCCTCTTCGATCAACTCTGAAACTGCCTTTTCCAGGCGGTTTGCAGCCTCCATCTCACCCAGATGTCTTAACATTAACACCCCTGAAAGTATCATAGCAAGGGGATTTACCTTGTTAAGCCCCTTGTATTTTGGGGCACTGCCGTGGGTTGGTTCGAACACAGCAATCTCATCACCAATGTTGGCACCCGGGGCCAGACCAAGGCCACCTATAAGACCAGCTCCCAGGTCCGAAACAATATCGCCATACAGGTTTGGCATTACAAGTACATCATAAAGTTCTGGCTTTTGAACAAGCTGCATACACATATTATCGATAATTCTATCCTCAAATTCAATATCCTGGTAATCCTCTGCCACTCTTGTGGCAACCTCTAAAAACAACCCGTCAGAAAACTTCATTATATTTGCTTTATGTACAGCCGTAACCTTTTTTCTTCCATTTTTTCTTGCATATTCAAAGGCAAATCTCACTATTCGTTCTGTTGCATACTCAGAAATCGGCTTTATGCTTATACCAGAGTCCTCTCTTATCTGTCTTCCTGTTTTATCAGCAATATAATTAATTAGTCCAAGGGCCTCTTCAGAACCACGCTGAAACTCGACTCCTGCATAAAGGTCTTCGGTATTTTCCCTGACCACCACAATGTCTACATTTTCGTACCTCGTTTTTGCCCCCTTAAAGCTTCTGCAGGGCCTAAGACATGCGTACAGGTCGAGGGCCTGCCGGAGGGTGACATTAACGCTCCTGAACCCCTTTCCAACAGGAGTGGTAACAGGGCCCTTTATTGCAACCCTGTTTTTCTTGATGGACTCCAGCACCCTATCAGGCAAAGGGGTGCCCTCTTTTTCATAAACATCCTGCCCGGCCTCCTGCACATCCCAGTTGAACCTCACTCCGGTTGCCTCAAGCACTCTTACCGTTGCCTCGGAAATCTCCGGGCCAATCCCGTCGCCAGGTATCAGGGTAACATTATACACACTCATTTTCTCTCTCCTTTTAAGACATAATGGGATTACAAAGCCAACAGTATCAAGGAATTTTTATATTTGAAGCAATAAAAACCCTGTAAAAACAGAGTTTAAATTATAAAACATTTGCTCTCTTGACTTCAATGGCATCACTTATTTATGATACTTCCACATGGTTGTTTTTTAAGGCTTTCATCTATGCCTGTCACCCCAATTGCTATAGGATCTGATCATGCAGGGCTGGAACTAAAGGAGCATCTGAAGGAACTCCTTCGCTCACTTGGTTTCGAACCAGTGGATTATGGAACCAAGGACGACTGCTCTGTAGACTATCCTGACTTTGGCGAGAAGGTCTCCTATGCTGTTTCCTCAGGAGAGGTCTCAAGGGGTATTCTTATATGTGGCACCGGACTTGGCATGTCAATAGTGGCTAACAAGTTTCCAGGTGTCAGGGCAACCCTATGCCACGATGAATACACTGCAAGAATGAGCCGTGAGCACAACGACTCAAACATACTGGTTCTGGGTGGCAGGGTAATAGAAAAAGACAGGGCTATCAGCATTGTTAAAATATGGCTTGAAACCCCTTTTGAAGGAGGTAGACATTCCAGAAGGCTTGAAAAGATAAAAATTATCGAGCAGAGGTTATTAAATGGCTCTTGAAAAGGTTAGGTCTGTTGACCCAGAAGTCTACGAAGCAATAGTAAAAGAGACCAAGCGTGAAAAGGAAAAGATTGTTCTTATTGCATCCGAAAACTACACCTCTGAGGCTGTACTGGAGGTACAGGGCTCGGTATTTACAAACAAATATGCCGAGGGGTATCCGGGTAAACGTTATTATGGCGGTTGTGAATATGCTGATGTGGTTGAGACCCTGGCCATAGAAAGGGCCAAGGAGCTCTTTGGTGCAGAGCATGTGAATGTGCAGCCCCATTCTGGTTCTCAGGCAAATATGGCGGTGTTCTTTGTAGTACTTAAGCCAGGCGATACTGTGCTTGGCATGAGCCTAAGCCATGGTGGCCACCTGACCCATGGTGCAACCGTTAACTTCTCAGGTTTTCTCTATAATTCTGTCACCTATGGTGTAACAAAAGAGGGTTACATAGATTACGACCAGGTACGAGATCTTGCAAAAAAACACAGACCAAAATTAATAGTTACAGGTGCGAGTGCCTATTCGAGAATCATAGATTTTAAGACCTTTGCTGAAATCGCCCAAGAGGTAGATGCCTATCTGCTTGCCGACATTGCCCATATTGCCGGGCTTGTTGCTGCAGGGCTTCATCCCTCCCCATTTCCCCATGCTGATTTTGTTACCACCACTACTCACAAGACCCTGCGTGGTCCAAGGGGTGGGATGATTATGTGCAGAGAGGAGTTCGCAAAGAAGATCGACAAAATGATCTTTCCAGGGATTCAGGGAGGCCCCCTTGTTCATGTGATTGCCGCAAAGGCAGTAGCCTTCAAGGAGGCACTAACAGAGGAGTTTCGTGAGTATCAGAAACAGGTAATAGCAAATGCTAAAAAGCTCGCATCTGAACTGATAAACAGGGGATTTGATATCATATCAGGTGGTACAGACAATCATCTGATGCTGGTCGATCTAACCAGTAAGGGTATAACTGGAAAGGACGCAGAGACCGCCCTTGATCAGGCAGGTATTACGGTTAACAAAAACGCAATTCCCTTTGACACCTTACCCCCCACCATCACAAGCGGTATAAGGCTTGGTACACCCTGTGTAACAACCCGTGGTATGAAAGAGCCCGAGATGGTAGAGATAGCCGAGTTGATCGATAAGGTGCTGAACAATTCTAATAATATTTCCGAGATAGAGGCTCTTTCAAAGAGGGTACAAAGCCTTTGTAATCGCTTTCCCATATATTAAGCCATGAGATGCCCCTTTTGCGGTAATATCGAAGATCGTGTTATAGACTCCAGGATGTCAAAAGAGGGTGATGTAATAAGAAGAAGGAGGGAGTGTCTTAAGTGTGAGCGTCGTTTTACCTCCTATGAACGTATCGAGGATGTGCTTCCAATGGTTGTAAAAAAGGACTCCAGGCGAGAGCCCTTTGACAGACTGAAGATCTTAAATGGTCTTAAAAAGGCCTGCGAAAAACGGCCCATCCCAACTGAAAGGCTTGAAGAGATTGTAAATGAGATTGAGCGACGTCTGCTCTCACTTGGTGTAAAAGAGATCCAGAGCGAATGGATTGGCGAGGAGGTAATGAACAGCCTCAGGGATCTCGATAAGGTAGCTTATGTAAGGTTTGCCTCTGTTTACAGGGAGTTTGAAGATGTAAATGAATTTCTGGAGGAAGTAAAAAGGCTATTTGGTAGAAAAAAGACCAAAAGGGACAACTAACCCTTATGCTCCTTGCCGATGTGGTCTTCCCTCAAAATCTTGATGAACTCACCTATCAGGTACCTGATGAATTGTCAGGCTCTATTAAGCCCGGTCAGCTTATAATAGCCCCTCTGAAAAGCAAAGACAGGGTATCCATTGTACTGAGGCTCTATGATGCCAATGAATCAGACCTACCCGTTAAGCCATCAAGGATAAAGCCACTTAGAGGTCTATTTGACAGCAGGGTTTATTTTCATGATGCCCTCATTGAGCTCATGCAATGGATAAAGGAATACTATCTCTGCAATGCCGGCAGTGCCTTCAAGAGTATGTTTTTCAGGGAAATTATAAAAAAACCTAAAAGGACTAAACCCGGAAAGGCAACCCCAAAAACCAGATGGAATCTTCAGCTCATTGAAAGTGGATTCGAGAGTTTTTTTAAGAGTTTTAAGGGTACCACCGGTTTCAGGACTCTCCTTTATCATGCCTCTTCAGAAGCTGAAGAACTCTCTCTTTCAATCCATTTAGCAGAGCAAACAGGGCGGGCCCTTGTACTTACACCTGAGATAGAAGATGCAGAGTCGATCTACCAGGAGCTTCAAAAGAGGATACCAGATCGGGTATGCCTGTATCATTCGGGGTTAAAACCCTCTGAGCGGTATGACTCGATCAGGGGATTACTTGATGGGAGATACTCGGTTGTGATTGGTACCCGCTCGGTGGTTTTTGCACCCTTTAAGCCTGATGTTATAGTCCTGACTCGTGAACACAGCCTTCACTACAAACAGGAAGAGGCCCCAAGGGTAAATGTACGGGATACCGCGGTAATGCGGGGTTATCTGGAGGAAGTACCGGTTGTACTTACCAGCATAACCCCATCTACCGAGTCCTATTTTAATGTCTTAAGGAGAAAATACCAGTATATTTCTTCCTCACTGGACAGAGGCTTTCCAAAGGTCAATATTATCAGACTTGGAAAGGTGCCAGAGGTTGCACCATACATAACCGAACCCCTTTATGCATATTTAAAGCGTAATGCAGACAGGGGTTTTCTTTTAATCATTCAACGTCTTGGCTACTCAATGATACTTTGCGACGACTGTGAAGAATGCATAGTTTGCAATAAATGTATGCGTCCGGTGATGCTTCATAAATCATCAGGAATGTTGCTATGTCATAACTGTGGCAACAGGATGCAGATACCCAACAGTTGTACAAACTGTGGCGGACACAATCTAAGCCACTATGGTGCTGGCACCGAAAGGATTGCCGAGTTTGTTAAGGAACTAACCTCAGAGGATATGGAGCAAAAGATTAACATAAAAGAAGAAAATCAGGAGCAAACAATTCTGGTGGGCACCCTCAAACGAAAAGGCATAAGAGGCAGCCGATTTGGCTGTATAGCCTTTTTAAATCCGGATATTATGTTGAATCAACCCTATCTTAAAAGTACCGAACGGTTTGTTCAGGAGATCTTCAGCCTCAAGGAACTCCTGAAAGATGATGGCCTTTTGATAATGCAAACTTCCCTGCCTTGGCATAATGTCTACAAATCGATAAAAGGCTGGAACTACATGGAATTTCTTAAAAAGACCATGATTAAACGAAAGGAGCTTTCACTGCCCCCCTATGAAAGGATAATCCTCATTGAACTCAGGGCCAGAGATGTTCAGCTCCTGAATGAAAAGATGGAATTAATTGAAAAATACAACTTCCTGGTTATCGGACCTTACAGGGACGAGACATCCAGGGATAGGGGCTTTGTACTGAAAATACTTGCAAAGGGAAGCCGAAAAAGCAAACTCCAGAACAGATGTAAAGCCCTGCTTGGGGAGTTCAGAAACATTCCAGTTTCAGTAAAGGTCGATGTTGACCCTGTGACTTTTTAATATTATCTTTGCAGACTGGATATCCTTTTGAATCTGTTGTTTCAGTTCCTCGACCGATGAAAACCTCTTTTCACCCCTTATCCTGTCTATAAAATAAACCCTTATCTCCTTGCCCAGAAGGTCCTGGTTAAGATCAAATATATGTACCTCATAACTCATCTGTTTCCCGCCAAAGGTGGGATTGGTGCCGATATTTGCTACACCATCAAAAATCTCACCCTCCAATAAAACCTTTACAGCATATACCCCCTCTTTGGGGGCCAGCTCGTTTGGAGTTGATATGTTCGCAGTAGGTGTTGAGAGTACCTTCCCGCCTCTTCCAGCACCCTTAACCACCCTGCCATGAATTGAGTAGGGACGTCCAAGCAGTGTGGCTGCCTCACAGACCCTGCCCCAGCCAAGAAGCTGTCTTATTCTGCTACTGCTGACCACCTGGCCTGCTACCCTGGCATTCCGGACCACAGTTACCTTAAAACCATATCGTTTGCCCCTTCTTCTAAGAAGTTCAGTTGTCCCCTTTTTTTCTTTACCAAATCTATAGTTATGTCCAACGATTACATGTTTTACTTTAAGTTTTTCTACCAGTACTTTCCTGATAAATACATCTGGCTCTATCCTGGAAAATTCCCTGTTGAACTCTATTATAAGTACAGTATCCATGCCTGTTCTTTCAATAAGCCTTAGCTTTTCCTCAATTGGTGTAAGTAGCTTCAGTCTCCTTTCTGGTGCCAGCACCTTTACAGGATGGGGGTCAAAGGTTATAACCATAGAGGTCCCCTCTGGGCCAGCTGAGTCGATCACCCTTTTGAATATCTTCTGGTGGCCAAGGTGTATACCGTCAAAATTACCAATAGTGACCACCAGGTGTTCAAACTCTTTATCAATACTGTTTAAGCCTCTATAAACCTTCATAACATTGCCCTTTTGTTTTTACAACTATAACTATTAAGTAAGATTCTTAAGAAAAAAGTCAAAAATAGTGTTTAAAATCACTTAAAAAGTTGCTTTCTTTTGTGATAATGTGCAAAATAATACAGAGTTATGGACAACAAACTAACCTATAAAGATTCAGGGGTTGATATATCCGAGGGAGACAGGTTTGTTCAGCTTATATCACCCATTGTCAGAGAGACCTTTACCAGAGGGGTCCTTACCGATATAGGCCACTTTGGTTCACTATTCAGCCTTGATCTCAAACGGTTTCCAGAACCTGTACTTGTTAGTGGAACTGATGGGGTGGGCACAAAGCTCAAGGTTGCCTTTATGGCCGATCGTCACGACACAGTTGGGATAGACCTTGTTGCCATGTGTGTAAACGACATCATCACCCTGGGTGCAGAGCCACTTTTTTTCCTGGATTATTTTGCCACAGGCAAACTTGTGGCTGAAAAGGCCAAAGAGGTTGTGATGGGTATTGTGAAGGGTTGTAAAGAGGCAGAATGTGCCCTGATAGGTGGTGAAACAGCTGAAATGCCCGGGTTTTATAAACAGCAGGAGTATGATCTGTCAGGCTTTGCCGTTGGTGTGGTAAACAAAAGCGAGATAATAGATGGCTCCTCTATAAAAAATGGTGACAGTATAATTGGAATCACCTCTTCAGGCCTCCACAGTAATGGATACTCCCTGGTGAGGCGACTATTCTTTGATATATTAAAATTAAAGCCCACCGATTATGTAGAAGAACTTGGTTGTACCGTGGCAGATGAACTATTAAAACCCACCATGATTTATGTTAAGGCCTTCAAGGCATTAAAGACCAGGGGTATAAAAATAAACGGAATGGCCCATATAACTGGTGGTGGTATTCCTGGTAATCTCCCAAGGGTATTACCAGAAGGGTTATTAGCAGAAATAGACGAAAAGGCCTGGCCACTGCCACCAGTGTTTACCTTTATAAAAGAGAAGGGATATGTGTCTGATGAGGAGATGAAAAGGACCTTTAATATGGGTATAGGTTTTGTTGTGGTCGTACCACCTGATGAGGCTGATCAGGCAGTTGAGGTGCTTGAGGAGACTGGCTATTTAGCCCACAAAATAGGTAAAATAGTCGAAGGTAAAAGAGGGGTCAGGTATGTATAGGATTAAAAAACTTATAAAGGCGCTATTCACACCCGTAACCATAATGCTGATCCCCCATAATAACAAAAACCTGTATCGTTTCAAGGTCCCTCTGATGCTGATTATCCTGTTCTTTTTAACCTGGAGCAGTATAACCACCTACATAGTCCTCAGGGGAAAAACCACTGCCGAGTACAGGGAACTCAAGAAAAAAGTAGATTTCTACAACGAGCAATTAAAGGATATTAACGAGACTATCCGATCCCTTAAGAAGGCAGAATCTGATTTTAAAAGGCTCTTCGCTCTAAACTCTAAAGAGGAAATTCTTGAAAACATTGATACCACCTACTCAGGCTCCATTGATATAGAGTTACTAAAAAGACAGATTGAAAAGACCATGGATACCGTGGGCGAAATAAGAGACTATCTTAAAAAACAGCATGATATCTATTATGCTACACCAAAGGGCTCTCCTGTGGAGGAAGGGTATATTGCTTCACCTTATGGCTGGAGAATACATCCAAACACAGGCAAAAAGGCATTCCATAGAGGTGTCGACATCGCTGCCTGGCCTGGCACTCCGGTGAGGGCAACAGCCGATGGTGTAGTCAGCTTTGCCGGCTGGAGTGGTGGCAGTGGTAAACTGGTGGTAATTGAGCATGGTTTTGGATTTACCACCTGTTATGCCCACAACAAAAAGATAGTGGTAAAGGTTGGGCAGGAGGTCAAACGTGGCCAGATCATAGCTTATGTGGGATCAACCGGCAATGTAACGGGCCCTCATGTACACTATGAGGTATGGATTGATGGTAAGGCTGTAAACCCTTATAAGTATCTGAAGGAATGGATTTATGCTAAAAAAGAAAAACAACAGGATTGAGACCATTATCGGTAACAATACCTCCTTTAAAGGAGAGGTTGAGGTAAAAGGTATCCTGAGGGTAGATGGTAATTTCGAGGGTACTATCAGGGCTGAATGGGTAATAATTGGTCCGGAGGGCTCTGTAAAGGGTGATATCCAGGCTAAAGGTATTGTGGTTGGAGGTAAAGTTGAAGGGAACCTCTCTGCTGAGGAGACGGTTGAAATAGAGTCAAAAGGTCAGGTTATAGGCGATATCTCGACCAAAAAACTCACCATAATAGAAGGCGGCCTTTTTGAAGGTAAGTCTATTATGAGAAAAAATGGTGCCAATGTAGTTGAGATGGTCAAGGGTTGATGTCTATAATATCTTATTGTGAAAAGACGAATCTATGTAAAAAGCCAGTCCCTTAAAGAGGCACTGAAGGTATGGTCTGAATATATAGCAAGCCTACCCTATTCAGATATCGAAGAAATCCCTGTTTCCGAATCCCTTCATAGAGTAACTGCAGAGGCTGTATCTGCCCATATCTCTTCGCCCTTTTATCATGCCTCTGCAATGGATGGGTATGCAGTAAGATTTGAAGACACCCATGGGGCCTCTGAAACAACACCTGTTAAGCTAAAGCTTGGCGAACAGGCAGTACCGGTTAACACAGGCAATCCACTGCCAGAGGGATTTAATGCGGTTGTAATGGTAGAGGATGTCCATCAGGAAGGTGACTATATCATAATAAACGAGTCCCTCACACCCTACCAGAATGTAAGAACCGTTGGCGAGGATATTGTACAGACCGAGCTCATCCTGCCAGAAAACCACCTTATCAGGCCAGTGGATATTGCTGCCTTGCTTGCTGGCGGGCATACCAGGGTAAAGGTTAGACGGAAACCAGTGGTGGGTGTCATACCAACTGGCGATGAGGTTGTAGAACCTGGTTCCCCTCTTAAACCAGGCAACATCATCGAGTTCAACAGCCGCATGATTTCCTCCATGACAGCGCTCTGGGGTGGTGAGTGCAGGAGAGAGAGCATTACCTCAGACTCTAAAGAAATACTTAAAGATAAAGCAATTAACCTATTAAATTATTGTGATTTTTTAGTAATTATAGCTGGCTCCTCGGTTGGCACAAAAGACCATACCCCTGAGCTTTTAGGCGACCTTGGTGAAGTGCTGGTTCATGGGGTTAATATAAAGCCTGGAAAACCCGTTATACTTGCATCCATTAATGGGAAACCTGTTATGGGGCTTCCGGGTTATCCGGTGAGTGCCTACATAACCTATGAACTCTTTGCCAGGCCCCTGATCTATCATCTACAGGGCCTGAAGCCACCATCATCAAAGCTCATTAAGGCAAGACTCTCAAGACCTGTGTATTCCAGCCTTGGGCAGACCGAGTTCCTCAGGGTAAAGGTGGGAAAAGTGGCTGGTGAATTTGTAGCAAGCCCTGTTGGAAGGGGAGCTGGTGCAATAATGACCGTACAACGGGCTGATGGTATAGTGGAAATCCCAGAGGGTTCAGAGGGTTTTGCCCAGAACGAGGAGGTTACGGTTCGTCTATTACGGTCTGAAGAGGAGATAGAAAACACCATTGTCTGCATTGGAAGCCACGACAACTGCCTCGACCTGATGGCAAATTTTCTAAAAAAACGCCATCCCCTCTACAGCCTTTCATCAGCCCATCTTGGCTCCATGGGTGGCATAGTGGCAATCAGGCAGTCTCAGGCACATATTGCAGGCACCCATCTGCTCGATGAGGCAACCGGTGAGTACAATATACCCTATATTAAAAGACTGCTTAAGGATGTCCCACTTGTCCTGATAAATCTTGTTTACCGGATGCAGGGCTTTATTGTTAAAAAGGGTAACCCCAAAAATATCCAGTCAGTGGAAGACCTGCTTCGTGATGATATTACATTCATAAACCGTCAGGCAGGCTCTGGTACAAGAGTGCTTACAGACAAGCTCCTTCGAGAAAGGGATATCGATCCATCAAGGATAAAGGGTTACAACAGGGAGGAATACACCCACATGGGTATTGCCTCGGCTGTTGCAACTGGTGTGGCTGATGTGGGGGTGGGTATACTGACAGCCGCTCAGGCCCTTGGGCTCGACTTCATCCCCATAGCAAAGGAACGATACGATTTAATAATCCCGAAAGAACATCTGGAAAGGCCTATGATAAAGGCCCTTCTTGATATAATAAGAAACGACACTGACTTTCACAAGGCCATTCTCGACTCTGGTGGCTACGATATTTCTGACATCGGAAAGGTAATCTACGAGCAATAGGTCTATTATGAAAAGACCCCTTGTTTTCAGCCTTGACCTTGAATTGCCTGAACCAACAGAGGATGACAAAAGGGCGGACCTGGAACGAGTAGCTGATGCTTTAGGGGCTGACTCGCTTGTACCCACCATCAGTGCCTTAAGGACACTACCTGATATACTAAGAAAAAAGGGCTTCAGAATAAGCCCTGTCTTTTCCATCCATTATGACAGTACCAGGTTGATTGAAGCCAGCACAGGCTCATGCTTTGCCCTGGCAGTTGACATTGGAACCACAAATATAGTGTTCGAGCTTGTTAATATGAAGGACCCTGGCCCATCTTTAAGGTTCCAGTTTAAAAACCCACAGATCAAATACGGCGAGGATCTGTTATCCCGTATTCAGCACTGTATGCAGGGTGGGCTTAAAGAGCTTAGAGATTCGATCATAGCCGGGCTGAATGAGGAAATAAAGAGGGCAGTCCGACAGGCTGGGATCTCAACAAAAGAGATCTATGCCGCAGTGTTTTCTGCAAACACTGTCATGAGTCACCTGCTTCTTGGTCTTGATGTATCCCACATACCGGTTTCACCTTATATTCCTGTTGTCTCAAGAGCCCTCTTTTTCACCACCTCGGAGGTGGAACTTGATATTCACCCAGATGCCACGGTGTATGTATTTCCCAATGCCGGTAGCTATGTGGGAGGCGATATAATCTCGGGCATACTTGCAACAGGGCTTCACCGGAAGGAATCCCCCCAGGTCCTGATTGATGTAGGAACCAATGCAGAGATAGTTATTGGCACTAAGGACTGGATACTGGTTGGCGCCGGTGCAGCCGGACCTGCCCTTGAAGGTGGTATCCTCTCATCAGGCACTGTCGCAAAAGAGGGTGCCATATACAGAATCGAGATTGACGGTTCAGGGGATGTGAAATACAAAACAATTGGCGATAGCTCCCCTCTGGGTATATGTGGCTCTGGCGTAATAGACCTGGTGGCTGAGCTTTACAGGGTGGGGTTTATTGATCAGCGTGGAAGGTTCACAGAATCAGCCCCCACTGTAAAGATAGATGGTGAGAAGACCTTTGTGGTGGCAAAAAATGAAAAGGTAGTAATTGGAATTAATGAAAGGGAGATAGAAAACTTTCTCCGTTCAAAGGCAGCCATGTTTACATCCCTATATGTTCTTACCCAATCACTGGGGATAGGGTTTAATGATATCGAACGATTCTACATTGCTGGTGCCCTTGGCTCTGGAGTAAATCTTAAAAATGCCCAGCTTCTTGGCATGCTTCCACGGCTACCGGAAGACCGATTTCAGCCCATAGGAAACTCATCCCTGATGGGAGCCGGGATGTTACTCAGGGATGCCTCTTTACTTGATGAGATAGCGTATATCCATTCGATAATCACCTACAGAGAGATGAACACAGACAATGAGTTCATGAAGGAGTTTCCATCAGCCCGTTTTATCCCACACACAAATCCGGAAAGACTGGGTTAAACTATGTATAAAGCCTGATTTTCAGGACCTTTTGTATTAATCTAAAATGTTTATCAAGAGTGTAGATTTCACAATCATTTTGTAAGGCATTTTGAACAATTATCAGGTCAGGTATACCTATACCATTTACGCCTTTTTTAAGACATTTGAATTGAAACTCAATCAGCTCTTGCCAGTTTAACTTCAACGGTAACTTCTTGATGTTTTCTAACAAATGGATTAGATGATTCTGTCTTTTAATTTTCAGTAGAGGAATTAATTCAGTTAGTATCAAGTCATTAACCAGGATAAGATTATTATCAATCAGGTAATCGAGCTTTTCAGAGTTTTTCCCTCCTTTAAAATAATCAATCCAGACGGAGGTATCAATTAATACCGACACTTCCTCTCTCTTAACCTGTCCATATCTACATTAATATCAACCTTACCTTTATATTTTTTTAGTTGCGACAACTTTATTTTTCTTATTAACTCCTCCAGCGCCACTATTATAACTCCTGTTTTTGTCTTGCTATGAGTAAGCTCCATTGCCTCTTTTAATAGATCTTCTGGCAGGTCTAAAGTCGTCCTCATCTGGGGGCACCTCCTTTATGCATATACTTTATCATCAATATGCATAAAAAATCAATTTATCTCTTTACAATCAAAAACCATATATCCGTGTCAACAGCTGCTTTAAACTTTTCGAAAAAGCCCCCTTCCCTACCCGATTGTTTTGTGACGATACAGTCTATGGAGAATTCCCTGATTATGGCGGTGTTTAACTCGGCCGAGAAAGGTCCCTGAATGGCAATTATATTCGAACGCTTGATGCCTGCTTCATGACATCGCTTGATCGAGTTCTCGTAGGGAAGAACCCTTATAAAAATATCAATCTCTCTAAGGGCTTCAACAAAGCTCAGGTCCTTACTACCTGTTGTAAAAAGCGGCCTTTTAATATCCATGGTTAAAATAAACTCTGAAACAGCCCTTAGGTTTTCAAACTCCACAGCCTTTTCGTAATCAAGCTCTGCTTCACTCTGGATATCCCTTATCTCTGACCTATAAGGAATGCCAAGCCCTGAGGTAACCTCTTTAGCTATCCTGGTAATCTCTCTGGCATATGGGTGGGTGCAATCAATTACCTCGGATATACCCCTTTCAGTTATAAACCTTTGAAGGCTTTCGTGGCTGAAACGGATATTAAGAACCCTCTGGCCAAAGCGTTCCCTGAACCTCTCAAGACCGTACTCTGTGGCAGTGCTCAGGAGGAACTCCCTTCCCTGTCTCAGGAGTTCCTCTGCCACCCTGAAGGCCTCTGTTGTCCCACCAAGAATAAGTATCATCCTGTCCTCATACAAATCATCTATAGCGTCTGTTAAAAATGATAACTCAATAATACAGGGGATATTAAATTTGAGCGGCTTTAATTTTGTAAAGTGCTTGCCGTGATGGCAAGCACGCAAAATTTCCTCGGAACAAGGGCCCCCGAAAAGTCGCAGACTTTTTGGGGCTCAGAGGCCTTGGATGGCCTGTGAGAATGAGACGAAAATTTAATATCCCCTGTATTATTTCCATTCTCCTGTATTTTAACCAGGCAATACTGTCAAATCACAATCTTAAATCTAAAATCTTAAATCTAAAATCTAAAATCTAAAATCCTAAATCAGCCCTCCCCAGCCTTTCCCTTGCCAGTGCCACCTTTACTCCATTGTATTTTTTACAAATCAGAAGTTCTGTGTTCCTGCCTGAAAGCATGGCACAGGGCTCTGCCACTCCATATACACCGATTTTTTTGAAAACAAACTCTGATCGTGGTGCCTGGGGATAGCTTTCATAATAGAAATCTATCAGCCACTTTGGAATAAATCTGATATAAAGGTTTAATTGTTTCGAAGCATACCTTATAGCCTGCTCCTTTCTTTTTACCCATGCTGAGGCAAGACATCTGAGTTCCTCTGGGGAGATTCCCACCTCAGCACAGGCCTTATGGATTGCATCCAGCACCTTTTTTCCATCTTCGCCCTTTTTGCACCCAACACCACATATGTAAAGCCGGTTTGCCTCGGAGGCAGTAGTAATCACAGGATCAGCACCGGTTATTGAACTTACAAGATAGGCAAGTTCATTGGCCCCTCCCTCATGTCCTGACAGGGTGCTTATCACATATCTGCCAGCCTCGTCTATGGTAACCACTGCAGGGTCAGAGTATTTGTCTTTCATGCATGGGGCTATAACTCTGTTTACAATCCCCAGCGACATTACGAAAACCAGGGCATTGCTCTTTTCAAAGATCTCTTTAATATGCTCACCAAGAGAGGGGAAAAAGGTTACATTATCTTCGTGAGCATCCAGCTTTATTCCCTGTTTAAGATGCACCCTCGCATCTGTCTCTTTAGCAATCAATGAAGCGATCCGTGCGCCTTCTTTGGTTATCGCAATAATATCTATCACCTCTTATCCGAGCCCTCCATGTCGTTGGTAAACATTCCCATAAGTATATCATTGGCACAGAACTTACCACACATAGTGCACATGTGTTCATCGCCATTGTCACGTTTGCCTTTTATCTCCATTGCCCTTTCAGGGTCTATTGCAAGGGCAAACTGCCTTGCCCAGTCCATATCACGACGGGCCTTCGACATTTCTTTGTCCCTTTCTTTACGGCCAAGTTTAATCATATCACCTATATGGGCAGCAATCCTTGCAGCCATCACCCCTTCACGGACATCCTCAGGGAATGGAAGCCCCAGGTGTTCAGAAGGTGTAACATAGCAGATGAAGTCTGCACCGTAGGCGGAAGAAAGGGCTGCACCTATTGCGGCCGTAATGTGGTCGTAACCAGGGGCAATATCGGTTGTTATCGGACCAAGCATGTAAAATGGTGACTCTCCAGACATCCTTTTCTCTAAAATGATATTTGCCTCTATTTCGTTGATAGGTATATGGCCAGGGCCTTCCACCATGGTCTGACATCCCATATCACGACCAATCTCTGCCAGTGTTCACAGTTTATGAGTAGCTCCTGAATCTGCACCCTGTCTGTTGAATCATGTATTGCACCGGCTCTGAAGCCATTACCAAGACTCAGCACCACATCGTGTTTTTTCAGAATTTCTACCACCCTGTCGAAGTGTTCATAAAGGGGATTTTCCTTGTTATTATGTTCCATCCAGGCAACCATGTAGGAGCCACCCTTTGAGACAAGCCCACCATAGCGATAGTGCTGCCTGCGCAGCATCTCAACAGTTCTACGGTTTATACCACAATGAATCGCCATAAATGCCACACCCTCTTCACACTGCCTTTCAGTGACCTCCCAGAGTAGTTCCTCTGGCATGTCAACGGCCGTACCGTATTTTTCAATAGAAAGTGCAAAGGCCTCATAAAGAGGCACTGTACCTATTGGCAGGCTGATTGCATCCATCACAGCCCGGCGGATTGCAGCTATATCTCCGCCAACACTAAGGTCCATCAGTGTATCTGCCCCGTATCGCTCAGCAACCCTTGCCTTCTCCACCTCCATATCCATATCAACAATCTCTGTGGATGTACCAATCGAGGCATTAACCTTTGTTCTCAGTCCCTTGCCAATACCAACAATCCTGGTCTTTCTGTTAGGGTTTGAGGGAATGACAATCTGACCTTTAGCCACACGCTCAAGCACCACCTGTACATCAAGCCCTTCATCTTCTGCTACTTTCCTGATCTCCTCGGTTACCTCACCTTTTCTTGCCCTTTCAATCTGCGTCATAAAAACCTCCTTTTGTGTTTATTGCGTTCTTTGCGTTGGTTGTGTTGATTGTATTTTTGCGTTATATACTGATACTGAAAAGAAGAGATGGTTGAGTGACTTTACGGAAATTTTGGGGAACCCAACTTGACGACTGAAGCGTCCCCGAAAGGGGCAGGTTTCAACTGTCTGAGCTCGCCTGTAGCGAGCGAGTTTTGAAACCTGAGCGAAAGATGTCTTAGTTGGGTCAAAATTTCCGTTCATAAAACGAAACCATCTCTTTTTTTTAAGCCTAATCTTTGATACTCAAAATCACCACTATCTCTCTGCCCTTCACCTCAATCAACTCTACATCCTCTATTGAACCTATCTTGATTATCCTCTCCTCTGGCAAAGTCAACTCCTGACAGACATAAATCTCTCTTTTACCATCAAAGAGACCGTAGTCCATCAATTTCCTGAGTATCACCTTTGAGTTATGCTCTCTGTCGCATAATATGGCAACCCTTTCGTGCTTTAGCACATCTTCAAGTCCCTCAAGTGGCCTGCCATGAAATGAAAACACCCGAACATTAAGCCAGGGCTCCTTTATTCTTGCAAAGGCAACCTGAAGGCTCGAAATACCTGGTACAACCTCTTTGACTGCCACTTTTCCAAAACGGTCAATAATTCGCTGACATAGGCTGTAAATACCGGCATCTCCGGTAACTATTACAGCCGTGTCCTTGTTCCTGTGCTGATTGATTAACTCCATAATTCCGTCTATACCTGTTTCAATGTAAACCTTCTGCTTTGGTTCTGGTTTTACAGCCTCAATCTGGGCCTTGCTACCAATAACAACCTCCGCCTGCTGTGCCTTCTTTCGGGCAATCTCTGTTATATACTCTGGCCCACCAGGGCCACCACTTACCACTACTATCCAGCCCATTTACCTTCTCCTATAAGCTTCTTTTCCATATCAAAAAGATAAACCTCAACAGTGCTAAAACCAAAATCAATGCCTATCTTTGTTGCTATGTCCCTTGCAAGGTGAGAGAATCTCTCTGACCAAAAGTCAGACTCTGATGATGTCTTTGTCTTTTTAATAATCTCCTCAACCGTGTTAAACTTCTCACTGATACCAAGGTGCTTTGCAACAAAGTCTGTTGCCTGAGGTGAGTTTCTTGAATGGGTATCATAGTATCCCATCAGTATCTTTGCAAGTTTACCAGGGTGTCCACCATAGACGATGTCCTTTATACCCCTGTCTTTCGCATACTCAAGGGCAAACCCCACGAAATTACCTGTCTGAACAACTCTTACAGGCCCAAAAAGTCTTTTTAATGAATCCTCACCAATTTTGCCCGGGGCTAAATAAAGTGGTGAGCTTGATTTTGCCTCTGCAATAAAAACATCTATCTCACATCTTACCGTTGCCTTCAGTGCCTCAAGGCTCATTGGCTCTACAATGCCTGTTGTGCCAATTATCGATATACCACCCACTATGCCAAGCCTTGGATTAAAGGTCTTTTTGGCAAGAGCCTCTCCTTCGGGGACCTCTACGGTTACCTCTACTGCTTTGTCTGGTAAAACCTCTCTTATGGCTTCTACTATCATCCTTCGTGGCACGGGGTTTATAGCAGGCTCACCAACTGGAATCTGAAGACCTGGCTTTGTTACCACTCCCACACCTTTACCACCCTTGATAACAATTTGTTTTTCTTCTTCTGACTCCACTCCTTTCATTATCTTTTTTACCTTTACCACTATCTCTGCACCATCTGTTACATCCGGGTCGTCACCTGCGTCTTTTATCACCGAGGCAATGGCATAGTCTTCCCGAACCTCTTTTATCAGTGCCGCCAAAGAAACTCTTTTGCCCTCTGGAAGCGTTATATCAACCATAACCTCTCCTGACCCCCTACTGCTCTGCCCCCAAAAATCTTCGATTTTTCGGGGTCCCCTTCTGACTTCTGACTCTTTTATTGCCATGGCTGCTGCCTTTGCTGCAGCCGCTGCACAGGTACCGGTGGTAAAACCTTTTCTGAGTATTTTCATTTAACTATTGGCACTATCTTTGATTTCTTTATTCTCCTGTCTCGTGTTAGAAGTGGAACATTATGAACGAGACTTGTAGCAGCTATTATTTCGTCAGCAGGATCACCTCTGAAATCGAGTTTAAAAATTGCTCTGCAAATATCCAAATCAATAGGCCACACATGAATTTTTGATAAAGCAATTGCAAACTCAGGTGATGTTATATCTAATTCAATACGGCCAAGTTGAGACAACTTTGTTATCTCCCAGATAACTATTGCAGAAATGCTCCAGTCATCAATGGAAAGAATATTTTTTTCTTTTTTTGTCAAATCGCCTTCTAAAGCTTTAATTAATATATGCGTATCAAGATTCAGCATCCCACTTCACTCCTGTTGAAAGAATATCGCCTTTAATTTTTATCTTACCTTCCATTGAACCAATCAGCTCAGCACATGCTGTTTTGTATGGTATTAACTTTGCCACTGGCTTACCATGCTTGGTAATAACTATCCCTTCGGCACTAAGATTATCAATAATGCTCAAGCATTTCTCCTTGAATTTTGAGGCCTGGATGGTTTTCATAACTCACCTCCTTTTTGTTGGTCTTACTTTATTTTATCATGTGGTCATATTTTATGACCAGTCATATTTTCTGTCCACTTTTTTCTTCTCCTTATTACTGCCACCGACAGATATGCAGCCTCAGGTGGTGGTGTGCCATTGAGCATGTCGTATATGCACTGTCCGTCAAGGCCAATTCTTCTTGCAAGATATGCACTGGCTGGTTTTACTTTTCTTACAGCATCTATCAACACAGGTAGCCTTTTATTAACCTTCATAAAAACCGTGGTTGGATGTCTTTCTATCAACTCTATAGTTCTTTGAACATCTGAAGGCATTTCATAAACACCAAAATTCTCGCCCTTAATACAAAGTGGGATCGATAGCATTGTGGAAGCAGCGTTTATTGAACTTATGCCCGGGATGTGTCTAACCTGCACTCCAATTGACAACAGTCTGTCGGTAAGATAATTTGATGTGCTATATATAGTCGGATCCCCCATTGTTACATAACAGACCTTTTTTCCAGACTCGAGCATCGCCTTAATCTTATTTGCCAGATCATAGTAACGCCTCTTCAACTCTTCTCTGTCGTTGTTCATTGGAAAATAATACATCATGATCTTTTCTTCATTTATGTATTTGAGAACAATCTCTCTCGCAACAGAACGGCCTGTCTGGTCAGACTGGGGTACCACTATAACATCAACATCCTCGAGTATCCTTTTTGCCTTAACTGTGATAAGCTCTGGATCTCCTGGACCCAGGCCTACTGAATAGACAATCATTTTTCAACCTCCAGAAAGATTCTGTTTAAATCAACAACCGCCTGGAAGGCATTTATTCCAGGCCTTGCAAACTCGTATTCGTCAACCTTAACAACCCTGCTTTTTAATGATCTGAAGTAGGGCCTCTTATCTGGTACTACTGGATTCTTATTCATAGGATTCATAGGCCCAACCTGATAAATATAAAAATCCGGAGCCAGGCTGATTACCTTTTCTGGTGATATTAACACATGCTTTTTTTTCACTTTTATAAGATTTTCACCTCCAGCATGTTCGATAATTGATGTTATAATGCTATGAGCTCCAGCAACCTTTAATGTTCTTGCACTTATTTCGTATATGACCGTTGGCCTGTTTTTTAATGGTTTAACCTCTTTTAATTTAGCTTTAAGTTGTTTTATTAGATCGGATGCAGCTTTTTCTCTTTCCAGCATTTTACCAAGCATCCTGATATGTTCGAGTATCTCCTCCAGTGTACGAGGATCAAAATAAAACACCTCAACTCGGAGTCTCTTTG
>JAADIE010000085.1 GCA_013151495.1 Nitrospirota bacterium
GAATTCGTTTAATTTAACACCCTCACGACAATGTAAGTTTACGCAGAATTATAAATACACCATCAAGAGGGATAGGGGCCGCCACAATAAACAAAATAGAGCATGTATCCAAAAAAGAGGATATAAGCCTTTTTGAGGCCATCAAAGAAATCTGCACTAAGAAATCATCATCACCTACGGTGGTTGACAGGCTAAAGGATTTTATTAAACTGTTAAATAGCCTTATAGAGATCAAAGAAGAGCCTGTTTCTGAGATTATAAAAGAGATTGTTGAACTTACCGGATATGCAGAGAACCTGGCGGAGGAGAGGATTCAAAATATTGCTGAACTCATGGCTTCTGGTGAAGGTGTTAAATTAAACGAATTCCTGGATAGGGTTTCACTTTTTACAAAGCTTGATGATACTGTAGAAAGTGATAAGGTATCACTTATGACCTTTCATACAGCAAAGGGGCTTGAGTTTTCGGTTGTATTTATTACCGGCTTGGAGGAAGGGCTACTACCTTATTTCAAGGCTTTTGACAATGAAGAGGAGCTTGAGGAGGAGCGCAGGCTGTTCTATGTTGGTATGACAAGGGCCAAAAATCATCTCTATCTTACCGGTGCCAAAAAGAGAAGGGTTTTTTCCAAATTGCAGGACCAGGAGCCATCAAGGTTTCTGTTTTCCATTCCTAAAGAATGCTGTAGATGGGTTGAGAAAGCTATATGTAAGCACTATCAGCCAACTCAGGCTCAGCCAAAACCAGCAGCTAAAAAACCTGCTACACCAACATTTAAAGTTCCCTATAAAACTGGATGTCGAGTTAGGCATCCGAAGTGGGGAGTTGGTGTTGTCAGAGACTGTTATGGTGAGGGTGACGACATTAAGGTCTGTGTAAACTTTCCAGGAGTTGGTATAAAGAGACTGGCCCTAAAATTTGCCCATCTTGAGAAGGTCTAATCAATGAAGATAACTAAGAAGGATGTAGAACATATAGCATATCTTGCACGGTTAAGACTATCGGAACAGGAAAAAGAGCTTTACAACGAACAGCTCAATAAGATTCTGGATTATATAGACAAGCTGAACGAGCTCGATACTGTAAATGTAGAGCCTACCAGTCATGTAATCAATATTACCAATTTTTTCAGAGAAGATGACCCCGGGGAGTCGCTTTCTCCTGATGAGGCCTTGTTGAATGCGCCTCAAAGGAAAGACAATTTCTACAGGGTTCCCAAGATCATAGAATAGAGTTCCTTTTATTTATAAATCTATGGCAGAAAAAGTCTTGATGAAGGGCAATGAAGTAATTGCCGAGGCAGCCATTCAGGCAGGCTGTAGATTCTATGCCGGCTATCCAATTACCCCACAGAACGAAATCCCTGAGTATATGTCGTGGCGAATGGAGGAAGTAGGAGGAGTATTTATCCAGGCTGAAAGTGAGCTTGCAGCTATAAACATGGTTTTTGGTGCTTCGGCTGCTGGCGCAAGGGCAATGACCTCGTCGTCATCTCCTGGTATCAGTCTTAAACAGGAGGGTATTTCTTATTTAGCAGGTGCTGAATTGCCAGCTGTAATTGTAAATATGCAGCGTGGTGGGCCCGGGCTTGGTAATATATCAGGAAGTCAGCAGGATTATTTTCAGGCAGTCAAAGGCGGTGGGCACGGTGATTACAAACTACTGGTTTATGCACCTAATTGTCACCAGGAACTCTGGGAGCTTACCATGAAGGCCTTCGACAAGGCCGATGAGTACCGTAATCCTGTCATGATCCTTGCCGATGGTGTTATCGGCCAGATGATGGAACCCTTTGTACCAAATCCCTATGTCCCCAAGAAGCTGCCACCGAAGGACTGGGTGCTTGATGGCTGTAAGGGAAGGCCACCACGTGTAATAAAGTCGTTGTACCTTGGTGAAGGTGAGCTTGAAAGACACAATCTGAAGCTTTTCAAGAAATACTCCCTTATGAAGGAAAAAGAGGTTATGTATGAAGAGATAAATACTGAAGATGCCGAACTGATTATTGTGGCCTTTGGTATTGCCTCAAGGGTCAGTTATACTGCAATGCAGATGCTCAGAGACAAAGGCTTCAGAGTTGGTCTTCTTCGACCTATCACCCTGTTTCCATTTCCAGAAAAAAGGATCGAAGCACTCAGCATGGAGCAGAAAAACTTCCTGGTGGTAGAACTCAATATGGGTCAGATGGTAGAGGATGTAAGGCTTTCAGTTAATGGAAGATCAGAGGTCTATTTTTACGGTCGTGCTGGTGGCTCAATGGTTACCCAGGATGAGATAGTAAATAAGGTACTCGAGATTTACGAGACTGTTAGCACAAGATTATCTCTGTGAATCACTTCATCTGCGTATTTGTAGCCAAGCACCCTTTCGATTTCCGAGGTTTTAAGTCCTTTTATCTTCTTAAGCTCCTCAGATGAATAATTAGTAAGGCCTTTGGCGATCCTTTCTCCTTTTTCATCAACACAATAGACTGCATCACCTGCATTGAAATCGCCGCGTATGTCCCGTATTCCAGAAGGCAAAAGGCTCTTTCCCTTGTCTAAAAGGGCAGCCTTTGCCCCATCATCTATCACTATCTCGCCCTTGGCCCTTACACCAAAGGCAATCCAGCCCTTTCGGGCAGGCATTCTCTTCTTTTGAGGGATAAATGTGGTGCCCACATATCTGCCTTCCAAAAGCAATTTGCCGAGCACTCCGGTTTTTCTACCATTAATGATGCTTACCTTTATACCGTAATTCATAGCCTTTTCAGCTGCTGTGAGCTTGGAGTACATTCCACCTGTACCAACAACACTTCCGCTACCACCTGCTATCTCTTTTAGCTCAGGTGTTATCTCCTTTACAATGCCTATAAGCTCTGCATTGGGATATCTTTTAGGATCTCTGCTGTACAGACCATCCACATCGGAAAGTATCACCAGATGGTCTGCACCTACAAGGCCTGCAACCAGGGCAGCAAGCAGGTCGTTGTCGCCAAATTTTATCTCCTCAATGGAAACCGTATCATTTTCATTAATAATGGGCACTACTCTGTAGTCAAGCAATGTTAGAATTGTGTTTTTAGCATTTATATATCTTGTTCTATCAAAAAAGGCATCTCGAGTCAGAAGTATCTGGGCCACCTTTATATCGTATTCTGAGAAGGCCTGTTCATAGGCCCACATTAGTGCGCTTTGCCCTACAGCTGCAGCTGCCTGTTTGTGCCTTATATCTGATGGTTTTCTCTTTAATGCAAGTCTACTCATCCCTGCTGCAATGGCACCTGATGATACCACAACCACATCAAAACCATTAGAATAAATCTCCGCTATCTCGTCGGACAGCCTCGCAATCTGGTCTTCATCAAGACCATCCCTTCCAGCAATAATATTGCTTCCGATTTTTATTACTACCTTCACTGTAACTCCTTTAACCTCTCTAAAGTTTTCAACACAAGGTCTTTTATCCCTTTGCCTGTTACAGCAGAAATCTCAAGAAGCTCTAACCCCTCTATTTTACAATACTGCCGCAGGTTATTTAATTTTTCCTGGTCAGCAATATCAATCTTTGTAGCAACAATTATCTGTGGTTTTTTGCTTAATTCAACTGAATAGAGTTCAAGCTCTTTATTAATCTTTTTTAAATTTTCGGAAGGCATTCCCTCAGTCATTACAGACACATCAACAAGATGAAGTAGCAGTTTTGTTCTCTCCACATGTCTTAAAAACTGATGTCCAAGGCCAGCACCCCTGTGGGCTCCCTCGATCAGACCTGGTATGTCTGCCACAACAAAGCTTCTGAGGTCATCAACTTTAACAACTCCCAGGTTTGGTGTTAGGGTTGTAAAGGGATAATCGGCTATCTTAGGACGTGCCCTGGAAATTCTGGATATGAGAGTGGATTTTCCTGCATTTGGAAGCCCTATTAGACCTACATCAGCAATCAATTTAAGCTCCAGGATGAGGTTTCTTTCCTGTCCTGGCTCACCCGGCTGGGCAAAACGGGGTGCCTGTCTTGTAGGTGTAGCAAAATGGGCATTACCAAGCCCACCTCTCCCCCCTTTAGCCACCACACATCTGGCCCCTGGCTGGTCAAGATCTGCTATAACCTCTCCAGTGTCAGCATCTCTGACAACTGTTCCAACGGGCACCTTTATTATCATATCCTCACCGTCTCTACCGTGTTTATTATTACCCATTCCGGGCTGGCCATTTTCAGCCCTGTAGTGTTTACGATAGCGATGGTCCAGAAGGGTATAAAGCTGTGGGTCTGCCTCGATTATTACATCTCCGCCCCGGCCACCATCGCCACCATCAGGGCCACCCTTTGGAATAAACTTTTCCCTGCGGAAACTAACACAACCAGGGCCGCCTTTACCAGAACGAACATGTATCTTTACATAATCAACGAATTTCATCAGATAAGTATTATAACCGAAGGATGCTTGCGCTTTCTAAGATAATATTACAAATATAGTCGTTTAACGGCTTAATATAACCAAATTTTTTGCAAATTTTATATAATGAAATGGTGGCAAATATATACCCAGTAAACTTAAATAACAGACAGGTCCTTGCCTTTTTTACCGATAAAGATACAGCAATAATTAATTACACTCTGGAGTCCTTATCTATCAGTTCTTTTAAGGCCCTTTATATGCCCAGACAGGGACATACTGATAATGTGCAGATATTGCTTAAATGGCAGGATACCAGGTCTGTAAGTATTTCAGATGCAGTAATTACAAATCTAAAAGGTATCTTAATCGGGGTTAAAACTGCAGACTGTCTTCCAATCCTACTTTCTTCAAAGGATGGGGCCCTGGTAGCAGCAGTACATGCTGGTTGGCGTGGCACAGCAAAGGCCATATTAAAAAAGACCTTGGACATTATGATCAATAGATTTTCCCTGTCAGCAGATGATATATTAGTAGCAATGGGCCCCTCCATACGCGGTTGTTGCTACGAGGTAGGCCCGGAGGTTGTAGAAAAAATTATAGAGGTTACAGGGCAAGGAGAACACATAAAAAATACAAACACAGGATTTTATGTAGACCTGTGTAAAGCAAATACCAGGATTGCGCTTGGGGCTGGAGTGCCTGCTGAAAATATCTGGGTCTCTGAATACTGTACCTACTGTAACCCTGAAAGATTTCATTCATACAGATACTCAAAGACTACTAAACGGCAGGGCGCCTTTATAGGGATAAAATTAGATTCGGAGGAAAACAATGAGTGAAAAAAAAGGCAAAGGATATCATGAGAACAGATGTAATCACTGTAAGCCCGGAGATGTCGGTTGAGGAGCTTGGAAGGCTTTTTATAGAAAAGAACATCTCAGGTGCTCCGGTGATAGATGAAAAGGGCAACCTTTTTGGGATAGTAACCGAAAATGACCTGATAAACAAAGAAAAGAGGTTTCATATTCCAACCATAATCAGGATTTTTGATGCCATAATCCCACTTGAGTCGGACACCAGGGTGGAAGAGGAAATAAGAAAAATGGCAGCCTCCACTGTAGAGGATATATGTACAAGGGATGTAATAACTATAAGTGAAGATACAACCTTAAACGAAATTGCTACAATAATGGCTGAAAAAAAGATACACCTGCTTCCTGTTGTAAAGGACAATAAGGTAGTCGGAATAGTAGGAAAAAAAGAGGTCATAAGGGCGATCTCTGAAGAATGAATCTCAATGTAACTACCGAAGGTGCAGAAGAAACCATCAGGCTCGGCAGATTACTTGGAAAGGTTTTGAAGCCGGGCCATGTTGTCTGCCTGTATGGTGATCTGGGCACAGGAAAGACGACACTGATCAAAGGTATTGCCAGCGCTTTTAAAATATCAGAGGATGAGATTACAAGTGCCAGCTTTTTGATAATTGCCGAACATTACGGAGATCATCCACTTTATCATATAGACCTTTACAGGCTGGAAAGGATAGATGATATACTTGAAACAGGTATAGAGGAATACCTTGAAAGCGATGGTATAGCGGTAATAGAATGGGCAGAGAGATTTAAAGACTGCCCCTGTACATTAAAAATAACAATTAAAATGAAGTCCTCTAACGAAAGAACCTTTATAATAGAAAGTGACAATAAAGAAATGATTGAAAATATAAAGACCCTGCTGGAGAAAACAGGATGAAAAAAATAGGTGTATTAACCAAAATCGGCAGACCAGAACCAGTAGAAATCCTGAAGGAAATCCTGCCCTGGCTCAGACAGAGGGGTTATGAGGTTTTTGTTGATCTCGAGGCTGCAGAGAAACTCAACATCCAGGGATATCAACGTTCTGAAATAGCCAGTACAGTAGATATCCTTATAGTACTTGGCGGTGATGGTACAATGCTTTCTGCTGCAAGGCTTGTGGCAGAAAGGGGAATACCAATACTTGGTATCAATCTTGGTGGTCTTGGTTTTATTACAGAGGTAAACAGATCAGAAGTGTTTTCAGCCATGGAAACCATGCTGGAGGGAAAGTGTCAGGTTGAAGAACGCATTATGTTATCTACAACAATCATGCGTCATGGGGAAACACTGAACAGTTATTCTGTCTTAAATGATGTAGTTATTACCAAAGGTGCCCTGGCAAGGATAATAGAGCTTGAAACCTTTATAGAACACTCCTATGTAACAACCTATAGAGCTGATGGCCTTATAATATCAACCCCAACCGGTTCTACTGCCTATAACCTTTCAGCAGGTGGGCCTATTATACATCCCTCTCAGGACTGTATGGTGCTTACCCCCATCTGTCCCCATACCCTTTCAAATAGACCAATAGTTATACCAGGGGATTACACAATAGAGATAGCACTAAAGTCGGTTAGCGAGGATGTGTTCCTGACCCTGGATGGACAGGTCGGAATGTCTTTAAATAAGGGCGACATCATTACTGTAAAGAAATCTCCCTATAAGACTCGTCTTTTGATACCCTGCGAAAGAGACTACTTCCAGGTTTTAAGGGAAAAACTCGGATGGGGTGGTAGATGAACAGGGACCTGTCAATTGCAGATCTGAAGTTGCTGTTTAAATACCTCTCCGAACTTGGCTTTGAAAGACTTCCCCTGGAAATCGATGATACCCTGTGTGATAATGGGCTCTGTCTTTTCAAGGAAAAGGCCCTGGAGGCCCTCCGCAGCCAGATTGTAAACTGCCAGCGTTGCAGGCTCAGCCAAAGGCGTAAAAATCTGGTTTTCGGAGAGGGAAATCCAGAGGCTAGGCTAATGTTTATTGGTGAGGCCCCTGGGGCCGAGGAAGATCTTCAGGGTAGACCCTTTGTTGGCCCTGCAGGTGAACTGCTTACCAGACTGATAAACAAGATGGGTTTTAAAAGGGAGGATGTATATATTGCAAACACCGTTAAATGCAGACCACCTAATAACAGAAAGCCAAGAGAGGACGAACTGAGCCAGTGTATGCCTTTTCTAAAAAAACAGATAGATATTATTAACCCAACTGTAATAATGACCCTTGGTGATGTTGCCGCAAAGGCACTGCTTGGGGATATTGGCAGTATCACAAGGGTAAGGGGTAAGCTTTTTAAATACAAAAATATTCCAGTGGTTCCAACCTTTCACCCTTCTTATCTCCTCAGGAATCCAAAGGCAAAGTGGTTTACCTGGGAGGATGCCCAGAAGGTGTTGAAAATTCTGAAAGAGGAATCAACCTGAGGGCTGGAGGTATCTCTCAATCCCGGTAGATTCTCTTAGCCTCTTATAAACAAGCTCGGCCAGCCTGTAGAGATTTACTGTATCCTCTCTATTGTATCTAAGCAATAGTTCAAAAGCCTCCTTGCTACCTTTACGGTATTCATACCAGAGTCTGACAGCATCGTAGCCATCCATACCATCTACTGATTCATCCCTTTTAATGCCAAAGAGTTTTTCTATACTCTTCAGGCCACCCTTGATTCCGAGTCTCTTTGCAGCATAGCAGATATCGTAGTGGGGCATATTAAATCTAAGACCTCTAAAACTCCTGCACAGAAAAGGAACATCAAAAACCGTACCATAAAAGGTAATCAAAACCTTATAACCATCAATTTCCCTTTTTAAATTTTCTACTGTAAGGTTTTCGCCTCTTACAAGGGCCCTCCATTTTCTGCCATCGTAAAGCCCTACCATTGTAACATACCCCCCATTTTGAGGCATAAATCCATTTGTCTCTATATCAAGACATAAGACATCGCCTTTCCATACATCGTATAATCTCCAGTGTTCTCTCCTTCGGAGGGATAAAGAAAAATACTCCTTGTCACTGACCTCAAGGGCCTTTAGAAACCCTATTAACTGGCTATCATAATAGGCCTTTTTATGATGGCTGAAACCATCTATATAAGGTGTATCTAAGAAGGCCTCCCAGGAAAGGATCCCTTCACTCCAGAGCCTTCTTTCTATCTTTTCACCTATGCCATTAAGTATGGAAAAGGTGTGTTTTATCATTACACTTTTATACCAGAAGCACTATATTATAATTATTTTACACTTTCAGACTATCCTTTGAGTTGTGTTTTAGAAAAATCTTAACAAAGGTAGGCCTGTTTCTGGATCGGCTTTTCTTTCGGCGTTTATCCCTTTAATTTCTACAATTACAACCTCAAGAATTAAAAATGTCTCGGAGCCCTTCCTCAAGCAACCAACCCTTACATTGTCACGTTTTCCATAGGCTCCATGAAAGTGTACTCTTGGTTCTTCTTCCTCCCAGAAGATGGTTCCAAAACCAAAAACCTCGTGACTCTCATGGAGTTTTCGCCATTCAGGACGAGGAGGTCTTTCCTCCTCATCCTGTGGCCCTACGACAAACTCTCCACCCTTTAGTCCACCTACAATACTGAAGAAGGCAGACTTGATATTCTCCTTCTTAGCTATTTCCCTTAACCCCTCGAGGAGGTCATCACCATCTGAGAATCTTGCTACTACTACACGACCTATTGAACCTGTCCGGTATTCCATTTTTACCCCTTTATTCTACATCTCCATTTGGCTCTTCATCTGCCTCTGGTAGCATCTCCATTGGCTCGCTTTTTACAAAGGTATTTCTGTAACGCTGCATACCAGTGCCCGCAGGGATTATACGTCCCATAATGACATTTTCCTTGAGACCTCTGAGTTCGTCGATCTTACCCTCAAGGGCAGCCTCGGTCAAGACTCTGGTTGTCTCCTGGAAGCTTGCTGCCGATACCCAGCTATAGGTTGTTAGAGATGCCTTTGTAATACCAAGTAGCATTGGCTTACCCTTTGCAGGTTTACCACCCTGAGCCCTGACTCTTTCGTTTTCCTCCATGAACTCCATCCTGTCAACCTGATCTCCCACAAGGAATGATGTATCTCCAGGGTCCTCGATCTTTATCTTTCTCATCATCTGGCGTACAATAATCTCGATGTGCTTGTCGTTAATGCTAACGCCCTGTAGCCTGTAGACCTTCTGAACCTCATCCACAAGATACCGCTGTAGCTCTTTGGGGCCAAGTATGTCCAGTATGCTGTGTGGGTTAACAGCACCATCCATCAACGATTCACCAGCCTTCACCCAGTCGCCCTCGTTAACAGTAACATGTTTACCCTTTGGAATGGTGTACTCCTTTACTGTATCACCAGAACGCACAACAATTATCCTCTGACCCTTTGGTGCTGTTTTAAGCTCTACAACTCCGTCAATCTCACTTACGATAGCATGTTCCTTTGGCTTTCTTGCCTCGAACAGCTCTGCAACCCTCGGCAGACCACCTGTAATGTCCTTGGTCTTTGTGGTCTCACGAGGAATCTTGGCAAGTATATCACCAGGGGCCACCATGTCGCCCTTTTCAACAAGGATATGAGCACCAGCCGGAAGCAGATAACGGGCTGGCTTTTTGGTGCCAGGAATCTTCTTTGTTGCCTTACCATGTTCATCTTTAATAGAAATCCTGGGCCTCTTATCAGCAGGGTAATCAATAATCACCTTCTGGCTAAGACCTGTTACCTCATCCACTATCTCCTTTACAGTAACGCCCTCGATAATATCTCCAAGTGCTACTCTGCCACCAACCTCTGTAAGTATGGGCACCGAATATGGGTCCCACTCAACCAGCTTCTGTCCAATCTTTACGGTCTGTCCTTCCTCAACCAGAATTCTGGCACCATACACCAGATTGTATTTCTCCTTTTCTCTGCCTCTGTTGTCAACAATTGAGATACGAGCATTACGGTTAAGGACAACAAGCACACCCTCACGGTTTCTGACCGCATGGAGATCAGTAAACTTAACCTTACCAGAGTTCTTTGCCTCAAGTACTGCCTGCTCAACAACCTTGGTTGCTGTACCACCGATATGGAAGGTTCTCATTGTAAGCTGTGTACCCGGCTCACCAATGGACTGGGCAGCTATTATTCCTACCGCCTCTCCTATCTCAATGGGTTCACCTCTTGCAAGGTCTCTACCATAGCACTTGGCACAAACACCAAACTTTGTGTTACAGGTTAGCACTGAGCGTATCTTTAATCTGTCTATACCTGCATCAAGAATCTTCTGTACAGCCTCTTCATCGATCTCGTGATTTCTTTTTACTATAATCTCACCTGTAAGTGGGTCTTTTATATCCTCGGCTGCATTTCTTCCAAGAATCCTCTCCTCAAGTGATTGGATTATCTCTCCACCTTCCACCAGTGCAGTAACTGTAATTCCATCGTTGGTGCCGCAGTCCTCTTCAGTAACTATAACATCCTGTGCCACATCGACAAGCCTTCTTGTAAGATAACCAGCATTTGCTGTTTTAAGTGCTGTATCTGCAAGACCTTTACGGGCACCATGAGTTGAAATAAAGTACTGTAGCGGGCTGAGGCCCTCACGGAAGTTAGCCGTAATTGGGGTCTCGATGATCTCACCAGATGGCTTTGCCATCAGACCCCTCATTCCAGCAAGCTGCCTGATCTGGGCTGCCGAGCCCCTTGCACCTGAGTCTGCCATCATGTAAATGCTATTGAAAGAACGCCTTTCCTGAAGCTCCTCTTCAGATAGTTCCTGACCATCCTCGGCACCCAGTTCCTTCATCATCTCTTCGGCAACCTTCTCTGTAACATTTGCCCATATATCTATGACCTTGTTGTAGCGCTCACCCTGAGTAATCAGACCACTTGCGTACTGCTTGTAAACCTCCATAACCTGTTGCTCTGCCTCTTTAATCAGCTGTTCCTTTTTTGAGGGGATATGCATGTCCTTCATACAAATGGAGATTCCAGAACGTGTGGCCATCTCAAAGCCGAGCCGCTCAAGGTTATCGAGAAACAGCACTGTTTCTCTCTTTCCAAGCTTTTTATAACAGTAGTCAATAAGATTCTGTATCTCCTTTTTGGTAAGCACCTTATTGACAAAATCAAAGGGTATTCCCTTTGGAAGTATCTCACTGAAAAGCACTCTTCCTGCAGTAGTTTCAACCTTTTCTCCATTTATTCTTACCGTAATTCGGGCATGTTCTGTTACAACTCCGGCATCATAAGCAATTCTAACCTCTTCCGGATCAGAAAAGACCATGCCCTCACCTTTTGCACCCTTACGCTCCTTGGTCATGTAATAAATACCAAGGACCATATCCTGTGTTGGATATACTATGGGTTTACCATTTGCCGGTGAAAGGAGGTTGTTGACACTCATCATCAGTACACGAGCCTCAATCTGAGCCTCAATGGAAAGGGGTATATGTACTGCCATCTGGTCGCCATCAAAGTCTGCATTATAAGCTGTACAAACCAGTGGATGAAGTTTTATAGCCTTACCTTCAACCAGCACAGGGTCAAAGGCCTGAATACCAAGGCGGTGAAGCGTTGGTGCCCTGTTTAAAAGTACTGGATGCTCCTTGATCACCTCTTCAAGGGCATCCCAGACCTCAGGGGTTTCCATCTCAACCAGCTTCTTTGCCTGTTTTATAGTGGTGGCATAGCCCTTTTCCTCAAGTTTGTTAAACACAAAGGGCTTGAATAGCTCAAGGGCCATAACCTTAGGCAGACCGCACTGGTGAAGCTTAAGCTCAGGACCAACCACAATAACCGAACGGCCTGAGTAGTCAACCCTTTTACCAAGCAGGTTCTGACGAAAACGTCCCTGTTTGCCCTTAATCATATCGCTCAGGGACTTAAGCGGTCTTTTTGTTGATGCCCTCATGGCCTTGGTGCGTTTTGAGTTGTCAAAGAGGGCATCCACAGCCTCCTGAAGCATCCTCTTTTCGTTTCGAATTATTACGCTTGGGGCCTTGAGCTCTATCAACCTCTTTAATCTGTTGTTACGGTTTATAACCCTTCTGTAAAGATCATTCAGATCCGATGTGGCAAACCTTCCACCATCAAGGTGTACCAGTGGTCTGAGCTCTGGAGGAAGTACAGGAATAACATCCATTATCATCCACTCTGGCTTGTTGCCAGACTTTCTGAAGGCCTCGACAATCTTAAGCCTCTTTGTAAGCTTCCGTTTCTGCCCGATAGAGCCTGATTCCTGGATCTTTGCCTTAAGCTCTGCACTTAAGGCATCCAGGTCTACCTTTCTCAGCAACTCCCTTATGGCTTCTGCTCCCATGCCAGCCTTGAAGGCATTTCCATACTCGGCTGTGTATTTCTTGTACTCCTCCTCGGTAAGTAGTTGTTTTTCCTTTAAAGGAGTGTCACCTGGATCAATTACCACATAGCTTTCAAAGTAAAGCACCCTCTCTAACTGACGCATGGTCATATCAAGCAGGGTACCAATACGACTTGGTACACCCCTTAAAAACCATATATGTGCAACAGGTGAGACAAGCTCAATATGACCTAGCCTTTCACGTCTTACCCTTGAGTGTGTAACCTCAACACCGCATTTGTCGCAAACCACACCACGGTGCTTCATCCTCTTGTATTTTCCGCAAAGGCATTCCCAGTCCTTTACAGGTCCAAAAATCTTTGCACAGAAAAGCCCGTCTCTTTCGGGTTTGAAGGTCCTGTAGTTGATAGTCTCAGGTTTTTTGACCTCTCCATAGGACCATTCACGAATCTTTTCGGGTGAGGCCAGTTTGATCCTTATTGCATCAAACTCCTTTGGATTCTTTGGTTTTTGATACATTGCATAAATGTTGTCCAACAATTTCTATTCCCCCTTTTTCTTTTTCTCTAAGAGCTCCACATCAAGGCACAAGCTCTGGAGCTCCTTTATTAAAACATTAAAGGACTCTGGCACACCAGGCTCAAGCGAAGCATCACCCTTTACGATCGCCTCGTAGATATTGCCCCTGCCCTTTACATCGTCACTCTTGACCGTCAGAAACTCCTGAAGTGAATAGGCTGCACCATATGCCTCAAGTGCCCAGACCTCCATCTCACCAAGCCTCTGGCCACCAAACTGGGCCTTACCACCAAGAGGCTGCTGTGTAACCAGTGAGTATGGACCAATCGACCTTGCGTGCACCTTATCATCAACCAGATGGTGCAGCTTCAGCATATACATATATCCGACAGTAACAGGTCTTTCAAAGGGCTCACCAGTTCTGCCATCATAAAGTGTAATCTGTCCATCCTCAGGTAGACCTGCCTTCTTAAGCAGAGCCTTTATCTCCTTCTCAGAGGCACCCTCGAAAACAGGACATGCCACATGAAGCCCCAGGGCCTTGGCTGCCCAGCCAAGATGGGTCTCCATGATCTGACCAACATTCATACGGGAAGGAACACCAAGAGGATTAAGAACAATATCAACAGGTGTACCGTCAGGCAAGAAAGGCATATCCTCAACAGGGAGAACCATGGCCACAACACCTTTGTTTCCATGGCGACCAGCCATCTTGTCGCCCACCTGGATCTTGCGTTTCATAGCAATATAGACCTTGATAATCTTGTTCACACCAGGTGGAAGCTCGTCACCCTTTTTCATTCTCTCTATTCGCTCGTCGTAGAGCTTTTTGATCTTCTTTTCCTCCTCTTTCATCTCCTTAAGGAGTGCATCTATCTGAGCCTGTACCTCCTGGTTTTTTATCTTTATCCTGTTCAGGTACTGCTCCTTGATGCTATTAAGCACCTTCTCGGTAACCTTCTGTCCCTTTTTCAGCACGGGTTCCTTTATCCTTGGTATCTTTACATCTTCTACAACAGTTTTACCAAGCAACAGACTCCTGACCTTAGCAAAGGTCTCCTCCTTAAGGACCTTGATCTTTTCGTCAAGATCACGTTTTAGGTTCCTCAGCTCCTCTTCCTCGAGGGCCTTGTGGCGGGCATCCTTCTTTACTCCCTTTCTGGCAAATATCTTTACATCAACCACTGTACCGGTCACGCCTGGAGGAACCCTCAGGGAGGTATCCTTTACATCCTCAGCCTTTTCTCCAAATATTGCCCTCAGGAGCTTTTCCTCGGGTGTTAGCTGGGTCTCACCCTTTGGTGTAATCTTACCTACCAGGATGTCACCAGGCTGAACCTCGGCACCAATTCTAATGATTCCGCTTTCATCGAGGTCTTTCAGTGCCTCTTCTCCAACATTTGGGATGTCCCTGGTTATCTCCTCAGGTCCTAACTTTGTCTCTCTTGCCTCAACCTCAAACTCCTCTATATGAATCGAGGTATATACATCCTCTTTAACCAGACGCTCGCTTATCAGTATGGCGTCCTCAAAGTTGTAACCACCCCATGGCATAAAGGCAACCAGCACATTCTTTCCAAGGGCAAGCTCACCAAGGTCTGTACAGGCACCATCAGCCAGCAGATCTCCCTTTTCCACCTTATCACCAGGCCTTACTATGGGTTTCTGGTTAAAGCATGTGCCCTGGTTGGACCTCGCAAACTTAACGAGATTATAGATATCAACACCTCCACCATCCTCGGTAACCCTGACCACTATCCTCTTTGAATCAACGCTTTCAACCACTCCAGACCTTTTGGCCACTGTAATCACACCCGAGTCTCTCGCAGCAACCCTTTCCATCAGGGTACCCACTATTGGTGCCTCTGCCCTTAAAAGTGGCACAGCCTGTCGTTGCATGTTCGAACCCATCAGGGCTCTGTTTGCGTCGTCGTTTTCTAAAAAGGGAATCAGACTTGCTGAAACACCAACAATCTGCTTGGCAGAGACATCCATGTACTGGACCTCTTCTGGTGGAACCATCTTGAAGTCACCAGCCTGTCTGGCAGGTACTGCATCGCCAATAAGTCTGCCCTTTTTATCCACAGGTGCTGTTGCCTCAGCTATTACATACTTTTCACCATCAATGGCTGTAAGATACTCTATCTCATCGGTAACCCGTCCGTTTACCACCTTTCTGTAGGGAACCTCTATAAAACCATACTCATTTATCCTTGCATAGGTTGCCAGTGAGGTTATCAGTCCGATGTTAGGGCCTTCAGGCGTCTCAATCGGGCATATTCTTCCGTAGTGTGTTGGATGAACATCTCTTACCTCAAAGCCTGCCCTCTCACGAGTAAGACCACCAGGACCAAGGGCGCTCAGCCTTCTCTTATGGGTAATCTCGGAAAGCGGATTTGTCTGATCCATGAACTGGCTGAGCTGACTTGAGCCAAAGAACTCCTTGACCGCAGCCATAACAGGTTTGGCATTTATAATATCGTGGGGCATGGCGTCCTCTAACTCTGTAAGGGTCATCTTTTCCTTCATGGCCCTTTCCATCCTCATCAGACCAATGCGGAACTGGTTCTCAAGCAACTCACCAACGCCCCTGACTCTTCTGTTACCCAGATGGTCAATGTCGTCAACCTCGCCACGGCCGGTTCTGAGTTCAAACAGATATCTGGCAATCTCTATGATGTCCCTGTCTGTCAGAACTGTAACCTCAAGCGGAATATCAAGGCCAAGCTTCTTGTTTATCTTCAGCCTTCCAACTGGCGAGAGATCATATCTCTTTGGATCAAAAAACAGCCCATTAAAAAGCTCCTCTGCTGCTTCCACTGTAGATGGCTCACCAGGACGCAGTTTCTTGTATATCTCGATTAATGCATCCTCTCGGCTGTTAACCCCATCGTTCATAATGGTTTCTCTTAAAGAAGGCAGATACCTAACATTGTCGATAAACAGGAGCTCGATGGAGTCTATGCCTGTTGCTATTATCTGGTCGAGTTTTTCTTCGGTTATCTCCTCATTGCTTTCTATAATTATCTCACCTGTCTCGGGATCCACCACATCCTTCAGGGTAACCCTGCCTATTAACTCCTCACGAGTTATGGGTATCTCGGTTATACCCGCATTCTGGAGCTTTCTTAAAGAGACCTTCGATATCTTACCACCCTCTCTGATTATCACCTCATCGGTCTTGGGATCGCGAACCTCAATATTGGAACGGGTGCCAGCAAGAAAATCGGACACCGGACGAACAAACTCGTTTGGCCCCTTTATTTTGATAGTCTCAATTGGATAGAAGGTCTTCAACAGCTCCTCGTTAGTGTACCCAAGGGCCTTTAGCACTATTGTGGCAGGTATCTTTTTTCTCCTGTCTATACGAACATAAAGGTGGTCCTTGGTATCAAACTCATAGTCCAGCCATGACCCCCTGGAAGGGATAACCCTTGCCGTATAAAGCGGACGACCACTTACATGGGTTTTGGTCTTATCAGGGCTGAAAAACACCCCTGGAGAACGATGAAGCTGACTAACGATAACCCTCTCGGTACCATTTATGATAAAGGTCCCGGTCTCTGTCATCAGGGGGATCTCACCCATGTAGACTTCCTGCTCGCGGGACTCCCTCAGTTTCTTGCTACCATCCTCCTGAATATCATAAAGATCAAGCCTCACCTTTATCTTAAGGGGAGCTCCATATGTAATACCCTTGTCTATACACTCCCTCGGTGTGAATTTAGGCTCACCAATCGAGTACTCAAGCAACTCGATGGTTGCTGTCTCGTTATAGTCTGAAATAGGAAATACACTATTAAAGGCAGCCTGAAGCCCTATGTTTTTTCTTTTGTCAGGTGGAACATCTTTCTGAAGAAACCTCTCATAAGAGGTCTTCTGGAATTCAATCAAATAGGGAACATCAATTAATGGTTTAACCTTACCAAAGTTTAGTCTTTCTCTTAAAACCCTTGCCATGGCTCTCCTTTCAAATAAAGAGTTGGGTTTTTAATTAATTTAAAAACCTGGAAGGCAGACAGTGGACCACTGTCCTCTGTCTGCCCCTTTTATTATGTTTTCCTGGCAACCAGCAACTTACTTGATCTCTACGGTAGCGCCCTGTTCCTCTAATTTTGCCTTGATTGCCTCTGCCTCGTCCTTTGATACACCCTCCTTGACAGGCTTTGGAGCACCATCAACAAGCTCCTTTGCCTCCTTGAGACCCAGACCGGTGATCTCTCTGACGACCTTTATTACCTGGATCTTCTTATCACCAGCTGCCTGAAGAATTACATCAAAGCTGGTCTTTTCCTCAGCTGCTGCCTCGGCAGCGCCAGGTGCTGCAGCGCCAGGTGCTGCTGCAACTGCCACTGGGGCTGCAGCCTCAACTCCATAACGCTCCTCAAATTCCTTGATGAATTCGCTCATCTCAAGGATTGTCATCTTATCGAAAAACTCGAAAACCTGCTCTTTTGTAATCTCTGCCATATCTTAATTCCTCCTTTAAGCTTTATTTTATTGTTCCTTTTTTTCTTTCAAAGCATTTAGTGCATATGCAAGCTTCCTGATGGTAGCCTGCAGGGCTGAAGCCATCTTCTGAGCCGGGGCCTTCATAGCTCCAGCAAGCATGGCAAGCTGAACCTCTCTTGATGGTAGTTTCGAAACAGCCTTAATACCATCAAGGTCCATCAGCCTGCCCTCTATCACCCCACAACGTATCTCGAAGTCCTCCTTCTCCTTCTGATACTCCAGGATCTTCTTGGCAACAAGCACCGGATCATCGTAGCCAATGGCAAGGCCCACTGGCCCTACAAACTCATCACGAGCTACCTCTACTGGAGTATCCTGAGCAGCTATTTTTGCCAGGGTGTTTTTCACTACCCTGTACTCAATCTCGGCCTCTTTCAGAATCCGTCGCATCTGCATCATTTCTGCCACTGTGAGGCCCTTGTAGTTAGTAAAAATTACACCCTTGGCACGAGAGAACTTCTCATGGAGTGCTTCAATTTCCTGGGCTTTTTCTTTACGGGTCTTCAGTTTCTACCTCCTTTCCCAGAGACAGCCCGAACCAACCTTCCGGTCTCGGTAGGCTGGAACAGTCTTGACTGTTCCATTTAACATCACCTACTGTCTCTGACCGAATTTTACACCAGGTAAAACCTGGCATTTATGTAATAGCCCTTAGGCTGCCTTTTTCTTGACGACCGTGTTGGGGTCTATACGGATTCCAGGCCCCATGGTCGATGAAAGGGTGATTCGCTTGATGTATTTACCCTTTGCAGCAGCAGGTTTTGCCTTCAGGACTGCATCTATGGCAGCCTGGATGTTCTCAATAAGCTTGTCCCTGTCAAAGGAGACCTTACCAACAGGCATATGAACTATTCCACCCTTGTCAACCTTGAACTCTACCTTACCAGCCTTGATCTCCTTTACTGCCTTGGCCACATCAAAGGTAACGGTGCCAAGCTTTGGGTTAGGCATCAAACCTCTGGGTCCGAGAATCCTACCGAGTCTACCAACCAGACTCATCACATCAGGTGTTGCCACAGCCTTGTCAAAATCAAGCCAGCCCTTCTGGATCTTTTCAACCAGATCCTCAGCGCCAACATAATCGGCCCCGGCCTCACGGGCCTCCTTCTCCTTCTCACCCTTGGCAAACACAAGAACCTTAACCTCTTTTCCTGTGCCATGAGGCAGTACCACTGTGCCCCTTACCATCTGGTCAGACTTTTTGGGGTCTACCCCCAGATTTATAGCAAGATCTACTGATTCGTCAAATTTGGCATAGGCAAGCTCTTTAACAAGGTCTACCGCCTCTTCAAGGCTGTACTCTCTGGTTCGCTCAACCTTCTTTTTGGCCTCTATTATCTTCTTACCCATCTTTACTCAAAGACCTCCTTTATTGATCTTATTCAACCACCTCAACACCCATGCTTCTGGCAGTACCCATTATTATACGCACTGCCTCATCAAGGCTATAGGCATTAAGATCGGGTAGCTTTGTCTTTGCTATCTCCTTTACCTGCTCCATGGTGATCTTTCCAACCATGTCCTTACCAGGATTTGAAGACCCTTTCAGGATATTAGCCGCCTTCTTGATCAACTCAGAAGCCGGTGGAGTTTTGGTTATAAACGAAAAAGACCTGTCAGAGTAAATAGTCAGCACTACAGGTATTATGGTATCGCCCATGGCCTCTGTTTTTGCATTGAATTGCTTACAGAAGTCCATGATATTGATACCATGGGGACCCAGAGCAGGGCCTACTGGTGGAGCAGGTGATGCCTTACCTGCCGGTATCTGAAGCCTCACCTCTGCTATTACTTCCTTAGCCATCTCTTCCTCCTAATTTTTCAAGCCATAAATTTATCTAAAACAGTGTTTGTTTCCTGATCATTGGGCAGATCAAACAAGCAGCCATAAAGGACTATGTCTTTTCAACCTGATAGAAGTTAAGCTCAACAGGTGTCTGTCTGCCAAAGATGCTTACCATAACCTTTAAACGGCCATGGTCGAGGTCAACCTCATCAACAACCCCATTGAAGTTGGTAAATGGTCCATCTGTGATCCTGACTACCTCCCCTTTCTGATACTGTGCCTTTGGTGGCTGCTGTGGAGCCTTCTCGATCTGCTGTATAATTACCTCCACCTCCTCATCAGGAAGTGGTACAGGATTTGCGCCACCCACAAAGCCTGTTACCCGGGGCACGCTTCTTACCAGATGCCAGGTCTCATCATTTAATTCCATCTCAACAATTATGTAACCTGGATAAAACTTCTTGTTGGCCTCTCTCTTCTTCCCACCTCTGAGCTCTATAACCTTTTCGGTGGGGATCAGGATTCTGCCAATTTTGTCTTCCAGGCCCTTTTTCTTAACCCTCTCCTCGATAGTAGCCTTAACCTTTTCCTCAAAGCCCGAATATGTGTGTACTACATACCAGTTTTTCGACATAGCTCCTTACCTTATGATGAATTTCACAAACCTTGTTAAAACATAGTCAACAAAACCAAGGAATATCGCCACAATAATCGTTGATACAATAACCACCCAGGTTGAACCGATAAGCTCTTCTTTGTTTGGAAAAACCACCTTTTTTAACTCCAGCTTAACCTCTCTCAGAAAATTCTTTATACGTGCAAACATTACATCTGCTCCTTAAATTTCGTATATATGCTTATAATGCACCTAAAAAAAGAAAAATGGCAGGCCAGGCAGGAGTCGAACCCACAACCCCCGGATTTGGAGTCCGGTGCTCTACCAATTGAGCTACTGGCCTGTCTGATAATATACCCTTTATGCCTTTGTCTCCTTGTGAACAGTATGTCTTCTGCAATGACGGCAGTATTTCTTAAGCTGTAATTTATCTGGTGTATTTCTCTTGTTCTTCGTGGTTGAGTAATTCTTGTTCTTACACTCTGTGCATTGTAGCAATATTATCATTCTCATCTATCTCCACCTTCTCTTTATTCTAAGATTTTAGTAACCACACCTGCTCCTACCGTGCGGCCACCTTCCCTGATCGCAAACCTCAATCCCTCTTCCATCGCTACCGTCGTTATCAGCTCTACCTCTATGTTCACATTGTCCCCCGGCATCACCATCTCTACTCCCTCAGGTAACT
>JAADIE010000094.1 GCA_013151495.1 Nitrospirota bacterium
TATATCTTTTATAACCATGAAAGAGGCTTTCTGTTTCAGGCTGATTGAAGGTTACATTATCACACTGATATTACCTATTTTTATAATTGTCTTTGCAACAAGAATTCTGCCCCCTTACACCACTGCCTCCTTTTTAATGGTGATAGGTCTGTTGATAGCCTTTTTTACCGTTAGAAAGATTTTTATGCCGATTGCCTACGATATTGGCGATAAAACCGCATATGAGACATAATAATAAATTTATGGCGACTAAAAAAGAGATAATCATAGTTGGCCCCAGGGTCTTAATTGCACCAGATACAGAGGAAAAGACAAGAGCAGGTTTATATTTGCCACCTACTGTTAAAGAAAAAGAGGAGGTTGCCAGCGGTCTGATAATAAAAACAGGGCCTGGATATCCTGTGGCAGAACCCTCCTCACTGGATGAACCCTGGGCTGAAAAAAAGGGTGTCAGTTATATTCCACTTCAGGCTAAAGAGGGAGATTATGCTATCTTCCTGAAAAAGGATGCGGTGGAGATAGAATATGAAGACAAGAAGTACCTGATCGTTCCGCACTCTTCAATACTGGCATTAATCAGGACAGTACTAACAGAGGAGTAAAATATGAAAGAATTCAAGACAGAAGGTTTAAAGGAAGAAATTGCTGAAAGATTTGTTAATTTCTTAAAGGATGTCTTAGCAAAGTACAGTGATAATTTGCATTCTGTTCACCTGATAGGAAGCGCATTAACACCGGATTATATCCCCGGGGTTTCAGATATTAACAGTATTTTTGTTTTAAAGGAGATGGATCTTGGTTTCTTAAAATTACTTGCCCCACTTGGCAAGAAATATAAAAAAACCGGAATTGCTGCACCATTAATAATGACACCAAGATACATAGAAAATTCCCTTGATGTTTTCCCAATAGAGTTTTTTGACTTTCGACTGATTCATCACACTATTGTTGGTGAAGACATACTTGTAGATTTAAAGATCGAAAAGAAGTATCTTCGTCTACAGGCTGAAAGAGAGTTGAAATCAAAATTGATATGGTTGCGACAGGGTTACCTCTCTACGATGGGCGATAAAAAGCTACTTGTGCAAAATCTTATAAATAGTATAACAGGCTTTTTTCCACTATTCAGAGCTATTATATACTTACTTGGCCAGGCCCCTCCGGTAGAACGACACCAGGTTGTAGTAAAGTTGCAGGAACTCACGAACATTAAAACCAGTATATACGAAAAAATTCTGCTGATTAAGAGAGAACAGGCAGGACCGGGCAAAAATGAACTCGACAGAGCCTTTGAAGACTATTACAGAGCCACCGAAAAGATTGGAAGATTGATCAATGATCTCGAAATATAAATCCTTTATTTTAATATTAATAACATTCTGCTTGTTTTTTAATAAAAGTGCTCTTGCCATCACGCCAGAGCCACCCAAAAGACCAATTAACTATGTGGTGGATCTTGCAGGAATAATTAACGACTCTGTTGAGGTAAGGCTCAACGCAGTCTTAAAAGAATTAGAAAGAAAGACGGGAGCACAGTTGCTTGTTTTGACTGTGTTAAGCCTTGACGGCGAGAGCATAGAGGAAGCCTCTTTAAAGGTAGCAGAAATGTGGAAACTGGGACAGAAAGGCAAGGACAATGGAGCCCTAATAACTGTGTCGCTTAATGACAGAAAGTACCGCTTTGAAATAGGCTACGGACTTGAAGGAATCTTGCCAGACAGCTTTGTTGGAACTGTTGGTAGAAGGGTGTTGGTGCCAAACTTCAGAAAAGGTGACTTCTCAACCGGTATTTACCAGGCAGCACTTATTCTTGCCAAAAAGATAGCTGATGCAGAGGGAGTCAGGCTGGATACCTTTCCAACCCAGAAACAACTCAGGGTCAAGGGTAAAAAGATAGGTCTATTAGAAGGTATAATAGGGTTTGTTTTCCTTATATTTGCTATAATACTTTTTATAAGAAATCCCCGATTGTTTTTGCTCCTCTTTCTAATGTCTGGTGGTGGTCGTGGCGGATGGTCTTCGGGTGGTGGATTTGGTGGAGGCGGTTTTGGCGGAGGAGGTGGCGGTGGTTTTGGCGGAGGAGGAGCATCAGGAGGATGGTAAAAAAGGAGGTAATGAAATATGGGTAAAGGGCTAAAGATACTACTAATCGTAATAGCGGTCATTGCTGTACTCGGAATCTCTATTATTGGCTGGGGTATCAGTCAGTACAATAAGGTAATTGCCATGGACGAAAGAGTTAAAGCTCAGTGGGCACAGGTTGAAAACCAGCTAAAACGAAGATACGATCTTATTCCAAACCTGGTCGAGACCGTCAAAGGATATGCAAAACATGAGAGAGAACTCTTTGAAAAAATTGCTGAGGCCCGTACCAGGTACTTTCAGGCTAAAACCGTGAAAGACAAGATTGCAGCCTCAAGACAGTTAGAAACAGTTCTGTCAAGACTTTTACTGTTGCGTGAGGCCTATCCAGAATTAAAAGCAAATGAGTCATTCTTAAAACTTCAGGATAGCCTTGAAGGGACCGAAAACAGGATTGCTGTGGAAAGGAAGCGTTACAACGACGCTGTCAGAGAGTTAAATACCTATAGGCGCACTGTATTTGGTCGTTTCTTTGCCTCTCTTGCCGGAGTTGGCGAGGCTCAATACTTTGAAGTACCCGAGGCTGAAAAGGAAGCACCCAAAGTAAGATTTTAATGACCGGTAGCTCAGGAATAAGTAGCTGTCAGCGTTGTGGACAGTGCTGTCAAAAACATACCCCCTCGCTTCATAAAGCTGATTTAAGGCTTTTAAAAAAGGGGGTTCTGTCTGTATCAAAGCTCTATACACTCAGGGTTGGTGAGCCTGTATTCGATAACATAAAGGGTAAGCAGATCCTGCTTCAGGATGAGTTGATAAAGATCAGGGAAGATCAGGATACAGGAGCCTGCATTTTCTACGACCATCCTGGCCTCGCTTGCACTATATACGAGCAAAGGCCAATACAGTGCAGAAGCTTTGAATGCTGGAACGAAAACAAACTCAAAACCCTTTTCAAAACCAGAAAACTTAATCGAATGGATGTGGTTGAGGAACAGGTGATTATTGATTTGATAAAAGCCCATGAGTCTCGGGTACCTTTCAGGAAGTTTTTTAACCTTCTTACAATCAGCAAACCATCTCCAGATATAGAAAACCAGATACTGGATCTAATAAACTACGACCTGCACTTCCGCAAATTTGTGTCTGACAGGCTCTCTCTCTCAAAGGACGAGCTTGACTTCTACTTTGGCAGATCCCTAATAGAATGTATAAAACCCCTTGGTTTTAAGTTATCAGGGAGCGCTGAGCAAGGTTATATACTTGAGGCCACGGAGTCATGAATATAAAAATTGGATTTTCACCCTGCCCTAACGATACCTTTATATTTTATGGCCTGCTGAAAAAAAAGATAAAAGTTGATGGCTTTACATTTAATGAAATAATAAAGGATGTGGAGGAATTAAACCAGCTTGCCATTCGCGGCATACCTGATCTTACAAAGGTTTCATATCATACTGTTGGGCTTGTACTTGATCGGTACTGTCTACTCCGTTCAGGAGGAGCACTCGGAAGGGGCTGTGGTCCTTTAATAGTTGCCAGAGAAAACAAAACCTATGAGGAGATCAGAAAAGGCCCAATAGCTGTACCCGGCAGATACACCACCGCCTATCTTCTTTTATGGCTATTTGATAGAGAACTTGCACAAAGGGCCTTATATATGCGTTTCGACATGATCATGGAGGCCGTAAAAGAAGGCAGGGTCAGTGCAGGATTAATAATACATGAGGGTAGATTTACTTACCAACAATATAACCTGCAGATGCTGGCAGATCTGGGTAAATGGTGGGAAAAAGAAACCGGACTGCCCATTCCACTTGGTGGCATTATTGTAAGAAGAGACCTTGGTGAAGAAAATATCAGAAGGCTTGATCTTATGATCAAAGAAAGCATCAAGTACGCATATGAGCACCCTGTAGAATTGATGCCTTTTATAAAGGGGTTTGCCCAGGAGCTTGAAGAGGATGTAATAAAACAGCATATCAAGCTCTATGTAAACAACTTTAGTATTGATATAGGCATTGAGGGCCAGAGGGCTGTTGAGGAATTGCTTTCACGAGCTATGGATTCAGGTCTTATACCAAAAAGTCATAAAAAAATTACATGTTTA
>JAADIE010000083.1 GCA_013151495.1 Nitrospirota bacterium
GCTGCATAATAAATATCTCATAGTCACCATCTCGGTTTGAGGAAAAGACGATCCATTCCCTTTCTTCACCACAACCTGATAGGATATTTACAGAGATCAGGATCCATAAAATGACGATTCTCTTTATCGGCATAGCTAATATATTACCAGAAAATTGTGAATTTCTTTGACATTCATTTCAGCATATCATTAAAATTAATGATCCAGAGCGAATCATGAAAGAGGTGACCTTTTTATTATGAAAAAGGCCTGGGGAGGACGTTTCAAAGAGAAAACAGCTTCGGTTGTAGAGAGCTTCACCGAATCCATATCTTTTGACTACAGGCTATGGCCCTATGATATTCAGGGTAGCATTGCCCATGCCCGAATGCTTGCCCGCCAGGGTATTATCACAAAACAGGAGGCCAGGCAGATTATTGATGGCCTGAAGGATATTGCAAAAGATATAGAGGCTGGCAGGTTTAAATGGAAAAAAGAGCATGAAGATGTACATATGAATATAGAGGCCGAGTTAATTAAAAGGATTGGTCCTGTGGGAGGCAAACTGCACACTGCACGATCCAGAAACGATCAGGTAGCCCTTGATCTAAGGCTATACCTGCGTGAGGAGATAAAGGAAATACTGAAGTTTATTAAAAAACTCCAGCGTATTTTCTTAAGACTTGCAGACCGTTACCACAACACGGCCATGCCAGGCTATACCCATCTTCAACGGGCTCAGCCTGTAACTATTGGTCAGCATATGCTTGCCTATGTGGAAATGCTTAACAGGGATGCAGAACGACTGGAGGATTGCTTAAAAAGGACTGATTCTTTGCCACTTGGTGCATGTGCACTGGCAGGAACTACCCTGCCAATAGACAGGGCCTATGTGGCAGAACTACTTAAATTCAGGCGTATTTCAACTAACAGCATGGATGCCGTTTCTGATAGAGATTTTGTAGTGGAATTTATATCTTCAGCATCAATTCTGATGATGCATCTAAGCCGTCTTGCCGAGGAGCTGATACTCTGGAGTTCTGAAGAGTTCGGTTTTATTGAACTGCCTGACTCTTTCTGTACCGGATCAAGCATTATGCCCCAGAAGAAAAACCCCGATGTGGCGGAACTGATAAGGGGCAAAACAGGCAGGGTCTATGGGAACCTGATAGCCCTTCTAACCCTGATGAAGGCTCTTCCCTTAAGTTATAATCGCGATATGCAGGAAGACAAACCACCTCTATTCGATACAGTGGATACAGTAAAGGCATGCCTTGAGGTACTTACAGAGATGATGCCAAAGGTAAAGTTTAATAAGACCCATACAGAGGCTGCGTCTACAGGAGGATATTCACTGGCTACAGATCTGGCAGAATATCTTGTTAAAAAAGGAGTTCCCTTTCGGCAGGCCCATGAGATTACTGGAAGAATTGTCCGATATGCCATCGAGCAGCACAAACAGCTCAATGAGCTTACTTTAGAGGAGCTTAAGACATTTTCAGATAAAATCGGAACTGATATAAAAGGGCTCTTTGAACTCAGGCCAGCCCTCTCAAAGAGGGTATCCCTTGGAAGCACCTCTCCAGAGGAGGTGAAAAGACAGATAGCTCTCTGGAGGGAAAGACTTAAGTGATAAGGCTTCTTGGTGCATTAATAATTATAGTCTCTTTAGTCCTGGTATCCGGCTGTGGGAAAAAAGGGCCACCTACACTAAAGGAAATACAGAAGACGGAGAACAATGAAAGAACTCATTGAGAAGGCCATTAAAGACTCTATCGCCTTAAAGGAGAGTTTTTTTAAAGAACATAGCGAAAAAATCATCCAGCTAAGCACACTTATAGCTGAGGCCTTCAATGATGGAAAGAAGCTCCTGTTGTTTGGAAATGGTGGCTCAGCCACTGATGCCTCTCATATAGCCGCCGAGTTTGTAAACCGATTCAAAAGGGAAAGGCCAGGACTGCCTGCTATAGCCCTTAACACAGACATGGCTGTTATTACCTCTATTGCCAACGACTACGATTACTCAGAGGTATTTGTTCGTCAGTTACGAAGCCTTGCCACCGATGGCGATATTGTAATTGCCATAAGCACAAGTGGTAGCTCCAAGAATGTCTTAAAGGCAATGGATGCTGCCAGGAAAAAGGGTCTTACCATTGTAGCCTTCACCGGTGCAAAGGGCAAAAAGATGGCCTCCAAGGCCCATTATTCCTTTATGGTACCCTCTACAGATACACCAAGGATTCAGGAAATCCACATCATGCTTGGCCATATTATCTGTGAACTCGTTGAGGAGATCCTGTTTGAACTTCCAAGAAGATGAGCAATCTGAGAGTTATTGGAATTGACCCTGGCACTATAACCTGTGGCTATGGGATATTAGAAAAAGACCCACGAAACAATATTATTTATATAGACTCCGGCACCTTACGGCTTTCAAGAAACAGATCTCTGCCTGAACGACTTGAATCGCTTTACAATGGCGTAAACAGGCTCTTAAAGGAGTTTAAACCTCGGGAGGCTGCAATAGAAAAGGTCTTTTTCTCCCTCAGTATAAATGCTGCCCTGGGGCTTGGACACGCAAGAGGTGTGGTACTGCTGGCTCTGGCCTCAGAAAAAATATCAATTAAAGAATATTCACCAAACGAAGTCAAAAAATCGGTAACAGGATACGGCAGGGCTGAAAAGAGACAGGTTCAGCAGATGGTAAAGACCATTTTAGACCTGAAACACACACCTCCCTCAGACAGCGCCGATGCCCTAGCCCTTGCAATCTGTCATTTAAATACAATGAGGCTTTAGAGCTTTCAGGATAGGGCCTTTCTGAGGGTATCTTCAAACTTCATCGGTTTAAAGCCAAAGATTTTCTCAATACTCCCGGGGTCTGTAATATTGTCGACCTGCAGCAGTTCTATCTGCTCGGCACTAACTGATGGAATATTTGCTCCGAGAAAAGATAACATTCGGTTAAAGGGTAAACTGAGCTTTACTATGGATTTTGGTAGATGCACAATGGGCTTTTTAATACCCAGAACCTTCATCATGATTTTAAGGATATCATTATAGCTTAAATGCTCTGGCCCACCCAGCTCAATAACCCTCCCAACGAAAGTATCATCATTTATTGCTTTCAGAAAACATCTTACCCAGTCGTCAATCGATAAAGGCTGAAACCTCGCCTTCCCATCACCTGGCACAGGTATGGCCGGCATTGGCTTGACAAGCTCAAGCAGACTCTTTGTAAAGCCATCGCCCTTTCCAATAATCAAAGAGGGACGAAAGATGATATAAGGAAGACCGGAAGTCCTGACAATCTCTTCAGCCTGGGCCTTGGTTTTAGGGTATTTAAAGGGAGATTCAATTGAGGCCCCAAGGGCAGACTGATGAAAAAACAGCTTCACTCCTGAGGACTTTGCCTCCTGTATAAGATTAAAGGTACCTTCCACATGGGCCTGATAAAAACTAACCTCCCTGGTTTCACTGATAATACCAACAAGATTTACAGCAACATCGGTCTCATCAAAGATACCTCTGAGGCTTTCCCTCTTTGTTATATCGCCAAGGTGAGGGGTAAATCCTTCAGAAATAGCCCATTCGGCCTTCTGTTCGGTCCTGACAAGGACCTTCACTTTTTTAAGGCCTTCCTTCTTAAGGGCCTTTAACAGGTTTTTGCCAACAAAGCCTGTACCACCTGCAACGGCAACACTTTCGTATTTCATAAAGTAATTATAAGCGATTTTTTGTAAGAAGGAAAGCCTTAATTAGCTACTTCTTTAGTGGTTACATCATCAAGCATATAATGATAAAAATCACAATTTTTACAATTACCAACTTTTTCAGCAAAGGATCCCTGAACATCTCCACCACACATGGTGCCAGCAACCATCCAGCAAATATGACCGGCATTCTCTTTATAAGCAGGACAGTTCTCAGCCGTCTCTC
>JAADIE010000118.1 GCA_013151495.1 Nitrospirota bacterium
GGTATTCCTCCAAGATGGGGCATTAAGGGACAGATGGTTAAAGTAGACCAGAAGCAATGGAGAGAATTTAATCCAGAGGTGATCTATTACTGTGGTAAGGACTCCAGGATTATAGACTTTATAAAGAAATCAGAAGGCTGGAAAGATGTGATTGCTGTACAAAAAGGAAGAATTTATTCTTTTCCATGTGAGCTTACCTGCAGGGCTTCTGTAAACGCTGGATATTTTATAAAATGGCTTTTTTCAAGTATATATGAAGAGGAATTATTTTCTTCAACTAAATTGCTTTATACTGAAGGTATTTATAGCAGACGAAAAATTGAGCTACCTCTTACTTATGTCGAAAGTGCTGAGATTGTATATTCTAAACTAAAAGATTACACTTCGAAGGCCTTACTTATCAGATTTAAAACTCCTATGAATATCGTATCAACTCTGGAGGGTCAGAGAACCGGTATTATGACCGTTGGCAACCACTATCTGCCACCAAACTTGTGGAGCTGGGCTCACAGGATTGGTCTGGAAGGTAGTAGGGATTATGTTTATAAAATACTCAGGTTAAATCGAGCTGATTCCAGTCTTCTTTTCACAGGTGCAGACATGGATAATCTTGCAATCGTTAAAAAGAGCTTCAAGGCAATGAGTGTATATGCACTTGTTACCGCAGGCGTAAGATCCAATGCCGTAAGGACATCGGTAGATGTAGGAAGGTTCTATGAACCTGGTACAATAAATATAATACTTATGACCAACATGAAACTTACACCGCGTGCGATGACAAGAGCAATTATTACAGCAACTGAAGCAAAAACAGCAGCATTACAGGATCTTGACATTCGTAGCTCCCAGACTCCAATAGAAAGTCAGGCAACTGGAACAGGTACCGATAATATAATTGTGGTCCAGGGTACTGGATACCAGATCGATAATTCTGGTGGACACACAAAAATGGGTGAACTAATAGGTAATGCGGTTTATGATGCAGTTATTCAGGCTATTAAAAAACAAAATGGTATTGAAAAGGATAGAGATGTATTCCAGAGATTACTTGAACGCGGGATAAGTTTATATGATGTAGTGTTTAGTGCCAGGCTACCGGAAGATGTTAACAAAAAAGAGCTCCTTGCAAAGCTTGAAGCACTTTTGTTAAAACCTGAATACGCCGGTTTTATGCTTACTGCTTTAGAACTGAGTAATAGCAAAAACAATTATTTAAAGGAGTCCTTTAAAAGGTGGGCAGAAAATATAGTCAGTGAGATCAAAGGGAAACAAGCACAGGTAATTCCTATTGTTGAAAAATCAAAGTGGCCAGTACCTATAAAAATAGCCTTTGATGCATTAATTGGAGGTATTATTGAAAACTGAACTGTCGGATAGTAATAAGAAATCGCTGGTATTCAGAACTTTAGGAATCTTATGGGTTCTGATAATACTGTCTACCTTTATTTTATTTTTTAACACGGTTTATGCTTTTACTTATAAGAGAATAGTCTCTCTTGCTCCAAGTATTACAGAGATTCTTTTTGCTCTTGGCCTGAAAGAGCAGATTGCAGGGGTAACCAATTTCTGTGATTATCCGCCAGAGGCTTTAAAAAAGCCCAGGGTTGGTGGCATGACAAATCCATCCCTTGAGGCTATTGTTCGTCTAAGGCCAGATATTGTTGTACTTACTATTGATGGAAATCATAAGGAGTTTGAAGAAAGATTGAAAAGGGTTGGTATAAGGACATATGTATTTAAGGCCAGGAGAATTTCTGAGCTTCCAGAAGAGATTAAAAGGATGGGTAAGGCTTTTGGTGTAATGGATAAGGCAACTCAGTTGTCGGAGCAGTTCAAAGCAACTTTAAATTATTATAAGAACTCTACTTACCAGAGTAAAAAAAAGAACGCTTTATTCATCATATGGCCTGAGCCTCTGATCGTGGCTGGTCCTGGTACGGCCATAGACGAGGCCATGGGATTAGTAGGACTTGTTAATATTGCTCATGATGCAACTGCCCGTTACCCAAGATATTCACTGGAAGAGGTCATAAGGAGAAATCCAGATGTTATTTTTATCGGAAAAGGGCATGAAGATATGAGAAAGGTATCAAGCAGGATTCTCAAGAGGCTTTCAATGGTAAAGGCTGTAAAGGAGGGCAGGGTCTATTATGTTAGCGATGCCCTGTATAGACTCGGACCCAGGATTATAGACGGAATACAGGAGCTGGCTGGCTATCTAAAATGAAAGGAAGATTTTTATTATTCTTTATCATTTCAGGTTTTATTTTTTTTTCATCAGTATTTATAGGTCCTGAATTAATTGATCCTTTTTCAATGGATGCAATCGACAGGAAAATAGTTTTAACAATACGACTTCCAAGGGTGTTAGTTTCCATTTTAATGGGAGCAGCTCTGGGTGCATCTGGTGCTGTACTTCAGGGATTTCTCAGGAATCCTCTTGCCGACCCTTACATCCTTGGCCTTTCAGGTGGAGCAGCTTTAATGGCTACCCTTTCCATTTTGCTTGGAAGCATGACCTTTGGACTTTTTACTATTCCTCTCTTTGCCTTTATAGGCTCTATTGTTACTGGTATTATTGTTGGTTTTATGGCTTACAGAAGAGGAGGCCTGTGGCCAGAAAGACTGCTACTTGCAGGTGTAGGACTGGGATTCCTATTTTCTGCAGTGTTGATGTTACTTTTAAGTATATCCTCTGATGAGGGGCTAAGAAGGGCAATGCACTGGATATTTGGTGATCTGTCAATGGCTGACTGGTCTTTAATTCCCTATGGACTGGTCATTATTATTATCGGATTGTCGCTTTCGTTGTGGAGAGCTAAGGCCCTTAATGCCTTGATGCTTGGTGATGAGATTGCCTACAGTCTTGGTTTTTCACCATATAAAGAGCGGTTGATACTTTTTGTATCAGTTTGTTTGATGACAGCTGCCTCAGTATCACTTGGAGGAACTGTTGGTTTTATTGGCCTTTTAATGCCTCATATTGTCAGATTTGTCTGGGGAGCAGACAGTAGATGGGTTATACCCCTGTCGGCTGTAGCTGGTGCCTCCATGCTATGCCTTGCCGACACAATTGGCAGAACAGTGCTTTCACCTATGGAGCTGCCAGCAGGCATAATAACAGCAATAATTGGTGCACCATATTTCCTGTATTTACTTAGAAAGCAGGATATACTTGGTAGATGATGAATATTCTGGTAATGGAAAAGGTTGATTTTGCATACAATGAAGCCCCCTTTATTAAAGGGCTTGATTTTACCGTTAAAGAAGCAGAGATTATAGCTCTACTTGGTCCCAATGGTTCTGGCAAATCCACAATTTTAAAACTTGCATCAGGTATCTTAAAACCGAAAAAGGGCAGGGTATTGTTATGGAACAGGGATATATTTTCTTATCCGGGAAAAGACAGGGCAAAACTGATAAGTTATCTGCCCCAGATAATAGACTTCAGCCTTCCCTTTACAGTTAAAGAACTGGTAAGCATGGGATTGTATCCCTACGATGTTGCACCTGAACTGACGGTAGAAGATGCGCTTGGAATGGTAGGACTTAAAAACAGCGCTGATATTCCTATTTCGGAGCTAAGTGGAGGTGAAAGAAGAAGGGCCTTTATAGCCATGACTTTGCTTCAAGGAGCTGGACTTTTGCTACTTGATGAACCTATGGCAAATCTGGATATTAAATATCAGATGGAGTTAATAAAGCTGTTAAAAGAATTAAGGCACAAAAAAGGTATATCCATGGTTATGGCTTTACACGATATAAATATGATCCATCATTTCGACAGGGTTTACATTGTAAAAGATGGTGGTTTTGTAGCCTGTGGGTGTCCATCAGATGTAGTTACTGAGGAATTATTAAAAATGGTTTATGAAGTTGACATAAAG
>JAADIE010000052.1 GCA_013151495.1 Nitrospirota bacterium
TTTTTATTCAGTCAGGGAATAATATATTTACGGACATTATTTTTGATCTAACTAGGAAGGTTTCACGGACATTTTTTATGATCTAATGCGGATGCTTGACAAATTATCCTTAATATTCCTATACTTCAGTTTAATTGCACATTCTTTCTTAAAAGGAGTTTTTGGCCCTATGCAAGATGAATTAACTGAGATCTATGAAGAGGCAAAGAGGCTTTTTGAGGAAGGCAAATATGACGAGGCCGAGCCTCTTTTAAAGACCATCATCGAGCAAAAACCCACATATGCTGATGTATTGAACAAGCTTGGCTTTATAGAAAACTTAAAAGGTAATCTGAGAGAGGCTGCCCGTTATTTTGAACGAGCCGTTACCATTAATCCCAGGTATACAGAGGCATCACTAAACCTTGCAATTACTTACAATGAGCTCGGTGAGTTCAAGAAGGCTGAAGAGGTAATGGCAATGGCTGCACAGGCAGCCAATGATAAACAGGGGAAGCTGGATCCCTTTGTTGCAGGCAAGCTTGCAAACGAGCACTTCAGAATCGGAAACATATATCTCGATTTCGGTATGTACGATGAGGCTATCACCGAGTACCGTAAAGCCCTCGACCTCTCTCCTGATCTGCCTGATGTACATACAAAGCTTGGGGTAGCCCTCCGGAACAAAGGCGAATACGAAGAAGCCATCTTACACTTTAACAGGGCAAAAGAGATAAACCCCGGGTATCCTGCAGCCTGGATTCAACTTGGTCTTACATACTATATGAAGGGTCTTACTGGTCTGGCCATTGAAGAATGGGAAAAGGCCCTTATGGAAAATCCGGGCCTTAAAGAGGCAAAGGCCTATCTTAGATTCATAAAAAAGGAAGAAACACCATAAGCCAGATGGCTGAAAAAAACAGCCCCTCTTCAGACGAGCATCTATTAACAATCGAAGACCTAAACATATATTTAAAGGGCAAATCATCTTTTCTGAACATTGTAGAGGGTTTATCGTTAAACATAAACTATTCAGAGGTCTTTGGTCTGGTAGGTGAAAGTGGTTGTGGAAAAAGCCTCACAGCCCTTTCAATTCTTAGACTTCTTCCACCTAATATAACTACTGAGGGTTCCATCTATTTTCATCCTCTTAAAAAAAATATCCTTTCTCTGTCGGATGATGAGCTTCTTGATCTAAGGGGTAAAGAGATATCCATGATTTTTCAGGAACCCATGACATCATTAAATCCGGTCTTTACAATTGGATACCAGATAGAGGAGGTTTTGAGACTTCATGAAGGTCTAAGCAAAAAACAGGCACATCAAAGGGCAGTGGAACTTCTCGAGGCTGTTAAAATTCCAATGGCTGGCAAGCGGATTAATGATTATCCCCATCAACTCTCTGGTGGTATGCGACAGAGGGTAATGATAGCAATGGCAATAGCATGCAGGCCAAAGCTACTGATTGCTGACGAGCCAACCACTGCGCTGGATGTTACCGTGCAGGCCGAGATACTCCAGATGCTACTTGAGATACAGAAAAGCCATAGAATGAGTGTTCTTCTTATTACCCATGACCTTGCCGTTGTGGCTCAAACAGCCCATCGTATAGCTGTAATGTATGCTGGTAGGATTGTGGAGCTTGCCAGAAAGGATGAACTTTTTAAAAACCCAAGACACCCCTATACGCTGGGGCTTCTGAACTCCATACCAAAGGAAACCAGTAAAAAGCTCGAACCCATACCCGGTGTGGTACCATCACCTGGTGAGCTTCCGGAAGGGTGTAAGTTTGTAACAAGATGCAAATACCGGATAAAGGATTGCCATAAAAAAGAACCCCAGTTGATAGACACCGGAGACAACCATTACAGCAGGTGTTTGAGGGCCAATGAATTCATCAATTGAACTCATTAAAACAGAGAATCTTACAAAGCACTTTACTGTAAAGAAGGGACTATTCGGTGAAAAGGCGCTGATACGGGCTGTAGAGGATGTCAATATCCAGATATACGAAAACATGGTCTTTTCAGTGGTGGGTGAAAGCGGCTCGGGAAAATCAACCCTGTCCAGGCTTATCCTTAAACTTCTTGAACCAACCTCTGGAAGGATTTATTTCAAAGGTAGTGATATTTCCGAGTTAGACAAAGAAGGCCTGAAATCCTTCAGAAGGGCAGTTCAGGTTGTGTTTCAGGACCCCTTTGCCTCCCTCAATCCACGCCAGAGCATCTTCTCTCAAATAGCAGAGCCCCTTAAGATACATAAACTTGCATCAAAAAAGGAGCTAAAAGACCGTGTAGCCCAACTGCTCGAGTCTGTTGGCCTCAAGCCAGAACACATGTACAGATATCCCCACGAGTTCAGTGGCGGACAGCGTCAGCGTATATGCATAGCCCGGGCGTTATCGGTAATGCCAGAGCTAATAGTAGCAGATGAGCCCCTGTCGTCACTTGATGTATCTATACAGGCTCAGATACTGAATCTTCTTACTGAGTTAAAGGAAAAGAGAAACCTATCCTTTTTGTTCATCAGCCACGACCTTAATGTGGTGAGATACTTTTCAGATTATGTGGCTGTGATGTATGCTGGCTGTATTGTGGAGGAGGCATCTGCTAAGGCCCTGTTTGAAAACCCACTTCATCCCTACACAAGGGTACTTATAGAGTCGGCTCCATCTATAGAAAAAATGAATACACCCCGAAGACCTTTAACACAGGGGCAGCAAGATGGTGATGCAAACCAGGGGTGTCCCTTTTATACAAGATGTCCTGAGGCACTGGGGATATGTAAAGACGAAAGACCAGAACTCTTAAACAAAGGCAACCGAAAGGTGGCCTGTTTTAGGGTATAATATACTGCCATGGAACTAAACAGCCAGATGCTCACAGAACTGAACAGACTGAAAAGAGATATCTTCAATGAGCTAATAAATATAGTGGGACGGGTGTTTATCGTTGTCAGATATCACGACGATGTGATTATCGGGAACAGGGGGTTTTTACCAGAAGAAAGGGAAAAGGGGCTTGTTCTGGTCTTTAATAAAAGAATGAATTTTTCCTTTGAACCCTGGGGTATTGATGCAAAATTGCTCTTTGGTACAAAGATTGAGCATTGTAAAATACCGGTAGAACATATAGTAGGTATCTACTCACCAGAACTTAACTGCCAGTTCTTTGCAATGCCTCAGGAGGCAGCCCTCAAAACCGAAAGCTCCGAGAAAAAGGAACCACCCGGGCAGGAAAGGCCCACTACAGAAGACAACTCAAAGGTAGTAAAGATAGACTTCAGAAAATCAAAATAACCCTTTCTCTAAAACCAGTATTTATCTCTTGCTGCCCTTAATATAAAGGACCACAATGAATATTCCCTTGAGATCAGCCCACAGACCGGGGTCTTGTAGTTTCCAACAATACGGTAAAAGGCCTTTGCAGCCTGTGAATAGAACTTTATATCAAGCATCCTCTTTTTAAAGGCCTCTGGATAAAAGCTCTGATAAAACAGGATCTTGTCGGCAGCCCTCTGATAGGCATCGAGCGATACCTCTACCTGTTCGACCTCTTTCTTTAAAACATCTATAATCCTCACCAGATCAGCAGGCTCGTTCATGCTCTTCTGAGGATTTACAAACCTTGAAAGCATCTTCGACAGATACTCAATCTGAAGAAACTTCTCCATATGATCCACGCTTGTGTCGTCACATACCTTCACAATATAGTACTGAAAGAACTTCTTAGGTTCTACATCCTCTGAAATCCTCTTTAACATACTAAAAAACCACCTCCCAGGGGTATTTATCGACCAGAAAATTTAACCTCTTAAATATATTATACCGCAGTAAAAATTCATGATAATGATACAGCTCATATTTTCGACTCTGTTACAAAAGCCATAAAGTACATGTTACATATTTTCACACAAATCCTCCCCCTATCTATAAACTCTTTGATTTTTCAGGATATTTTTAAATTGACCAGGCTGGCACAGGAAATGCATTACAAAATTTAATGGTTTTATAAAATTTTCTTGACAATCAATATCTTATGTGATACAAATAAACCTGGGTAAGGGGTTTTCATTTTATAATCTTCAACCAATTTCAGAAAGGAGGAGTATATGGGAAGAGGGGCATTCCATGATGATTCAGGTGGAGAAACCGTCTATGAAACCCTGAGAAATCGTGGATTAACAAGAAGAGACTTTCTAACCTTCTGCACCATGATGGCTGCAACTCTGGCCTTACCTGCAAGTTTTGCCCCCAGGATTGCTGAGGCCCTGGAGAAAAAGAAAAAGCCCACTGTTGTATGGCTTGAATTCCAGGATTGTGCTGGCAACACCGAGGCCTTGCTGAGGGCATCGGCGCCTACGGTAAAGGAGCTTGTACTGGATATCCTCAATGTAGAGTATCACGAGACCATAATGGCCGCAGCAGGGCATCAGGCCGAGAAATCACTTGAGGATGTGGTTAAAAACCTCAAAGGACAGTACATCACAATCGTTGAAGGCTCCATACCGCTTAAAGACGGCGGTGTTTACTGTTGTGTAGGTGGGCGTGCTGCAATAGATATTGTAAAAGAGGTCTGTAGCGGTGCCCTCGCCACAATAGCTGTTGGCACCTGTGCTGCATACGGTGGAATACCGGCCGCTGCACCTAACCCAACCGGTGCAGTTGGGGTTTCTGATGCAATACCCGGGCTTAAGGTGGTTAATCTGCCCGGCTGTCCTGTGAATGTTGAGAATATAACAGCCACAATAGTGCACTTTCTGACCTTTGGTTCACTTCCATCGCTGGATAAACTTGGCCGCCCATTGTTTGCCTATGGAAAACGGATACATGACAACTGCGAACGCAGGGCCCACTTTGATGCAGGCCAGTTTGTACGTCAGTGGGGTGATGAGGGACACCGGCAGGGTTGGTGTCTGTACGAGATGGGTTGCAAAGGGCCTGAGACCTTTAAAAACTGTCCACGAATCAAATACAATGAGGGCACAAGCTGGCCAGTAGGTGCTGGTCATGGTTGCATTGGTTGTGCAGAACCGGCCTTCTGGGACAAGATGGCACCCTTTTACAGAAGACTACCTCAACCACCTGGTTTTGGCGTAGAAAAGACGGCTGACAAAGTGGGTGCAGGGCTTGCAGCTGTAACAGGTGCTGCAATAGTTGCCCATGGTATTGGTCGCGTAATAGCAGGCGGCAAAAAGGAAAAGACCGAGGAATAAAATAAAATACAAAAATAAGATCCGGAGGTTTATATGGCAAAGATAGCAATCGATCCAGTAACAAGGATTGAGGGTCATTTAAGGATTGAAGCAAAGGTAGAGGGAGGAAAGGTTGTAGATGCATGGTCTGCATCTACCATGTTCAGGGGTATCGAGATTATCCTGAAGGGTCGTGACCCACGTGATGCCTGGGCTTTTGCCCAGAGGATATGAGGCGTCTGAACAACTGTTCATGCAACCGCCTCGGTGAGAGCGGTCGAAAACGCCTTAGGCATCACAATACCAGACAATGCAAGAATCATTCGTAACCTTATTACAGGTATTCAGTATGTACAGGATCATGTGATCCATTTTTATCATCTTCATGCCCTCGACTGGGTTGATATTGTTAGTGCTCTGAAGGCAGATCCTAAAAAGACCTCGGAGCTTGCCCAGTCCATATCAGACTGGCACAACTCCTCAGAGGCTTATTTCAAGGGCGTAAAGGAAAAGCTGAAGACCTTTGTTGAGTCGGGTCAGATTGGTCCGTTCACAAATGGTTACTGGGGTCACAAGGCATATAAACTGCCACCAGAGGCAAACCTGATAGCAGTTGCCCATTATCTTGAGGCCCTGGACTGGCAGAGGGATGTTATCAAGATACAGGCCCTTCTTGGCGCCAAAAACCCACATGCCCAGACCTATCTTGTGGGTGGAATGGCAGTTCCAGTTGATCCAAACAGTGAAAATGCCCTAAACGCCGGCAGCATTGCCTTTATGAGTGGTCTTGCCAAGAAGGCCCTGGAGTTTGTGGAAAAGGTATATATCCCTGATCTGCTGGCTGTTGCCTCCTTTTACAAGGAGTGGGCAAAGTACGGAGCCGGTGTTGGAAACTATCTTGCCTACGGTGTGTTTGAGCAGGATACCAAGAGCAACACCGATAACCTTTACTTCCCAAGGGGTATCATCCTGAATAAAGACCTGTCAAAGGTCTATCCGGTGGATCATAAAAAGATTACCGAGTATGTCACCCATTCATGGTATGAGTATCCCGACGGTGACGACAAGGCAAGACATCCGTGGGATGGTGTAACCAATTACAAATACACAGGGCCAAAACCACCGTATAAGTTCCTTGATACTGACAAAAAATACTCCTGGCTCAAGGCACCGAGATATGATGACAAACCAATGGAGGTTGGTCCACTTGCCAGAATGCTGGTTGCTTATGCCTCAGGCCATAAGAGGGTTCAGGAGGTAGTGAACTTTGTACTTAAAAAACTGAATGTAGGGCCAGAGGTACTGTTTTCCACCCTTGGTCGCACCGCTGCAAGAGGTGTTGAGACCCTGGTTACTGCTGAGATGCTACCTGTATGGCTTAACGAGCTTGCAGCCAATATGAAGAAGGGCGACTATCGTATCCACAACTCAGAGCGCTGGGATCCATCAACCTGGCCACGGGAGGCCCAGGGTTATGGGTTCCATGAGGCCCCTCGTGGTGCGCTCGGGCACTGGGTAAAGATCAAGGATGGAAAGATTGAAAACTACCAGTGTGTTGTGCCAAGCACCTGGAATGGTTCTCCAAGGGATGCAAAGGGGCAGCGTGGTCCATACGAGGCTGCACTGATCGGTACACCGGTGGCCGATCCTGAAAAGCCTATTGAGATACTGAGGACCATACACTCCTTTGATCCCTGTATGGCCTGTGCGGTGCATGTTACTGATGCTGAAGGCCGAGAGGTCGTAAGGATCAAGATTGTCTAAGGAAAGGAGGCCATAAATGAGTGCTGAAAGAAAGAGGGTTTATGCCTGGGAGTTTCCGGTAAGGCTCACACACTGGGTGAATGTTGTTTGCATCCTGACCCTGTCGGTAACAGGCTATTACATTGGTAATCCTTTTATTCATGCCATCTCCTCCAGAGAATACATAATGGGATGGATGAGATTTGTACACTTTGTGGCAGCCTATGCCTTTGTCTGCAGTGTGATCATCAGATTTTACTGGGCCTTTGTTGGAAACCGATATGCACGCTGGGGTGCCCTGATACCGCATACCTCCCGTCAATGGAAAGACCTTTTTGGTGCTATAAAGTTCTATCTGTTTCTGAGTCGTAAACCACCATATGCAGTAGGACACACAGCCTTTGCCGGTCTTGTCTACATCATCATCTTCATACTCTACATCTGGCAGATTATCTCAGGATTTGCCCTGTACAGTCTGTCTGATCACACATGGGCATCGGGTATTCTTGGTGGCTGGCTCACAGGTGTAATGCATCTGCAGACCATAAGGCTGTATCATCATCTTGTGATGTATGTGATTCTGGCCTTTGCTATTGCCCATATCTACATAGGCTGGTATCTGGATAGCAAAGAACGCAACGGTATAATGGGCTCCATCTTTGGTGGATACAAGTTTGTAACAGGAAAGGAATGGGAATAGTTGCTCTTTGAGCTACCGAGTTTACAGAGGGAGGGGTTAGAAAAACCATTCACCATACCTCCTTTACCCCTTTCCCTCTGTAAATCCTTTTAATTTCCCTGAATAATCCAAAGCATGAACAACAACCGAATAGGCATAGTTGGCATAGGTAATACCCTTATGAGGGACGACGGTATCGGGGTATTTGCCCTGCAGGAGCTTCAAAGGAGATATCGGTTTCCTGAAAGGGTTGAGTTGATTGATGGTGGCACAAAGGGGCTTGAGCTGTTACCCTATCTGGAGGACAAATCCAGATTGCTCTTCATTGATGCCGTCAACTTTGGAAAAGAGCCTGGCTATATCGGTGAGATCGATAAAGACAGGGTGGCAGAGTATTTTAACACCAAGCTCTCAGTACATCAGATTGCCCTGCCTGATATGCTTGGCGCAGGTAGATTGCTTGGCACCCTTACAGAGGATATATACCTTATCGGAATACAACCTGAAAGCATAGAGATGGGTTACGGCCTAACAGAGACCCTCAAAGGACATCTTGACAGGTTTCTTGATACAATAGTAAATAAACTGAAGGAGTGGGGAGTGGATGTGTTTAGCAATTCCCTCTAAGATTATAAACATAAATGGCTTTAACGCAGTGGTGGATGTAATGGGCGCAAGACGTGAGGTGAGTTTGATGCTGCTGCCTGAGGAGGCCAGAGAGGGCGACTATGTGCTTGTTCATGCTGGCTTTGCCATTCAGAAGATAGATGAAGAGGCTGCAAAGGATTCTCTGAACCTCCTGAGGGAGATTGCAGAAAAGTTAGAACAGGAAGAAGGTTATTGAAGAAGACTCTCCAGGGTCTTTACGAGGGCCACAGTTATCTGCGCCATAAAGTCCAGTGAAAGAAACTCCATCCGGTCGTACTCAGTATGATAATAGGGATTACGAAACATGGCTGTATCTGTAATCATGACCGCAGGAAACCCGGCATCCCAGAAGGGCGCATGATCACTAAACCTTGTCTCGGGCACCATGTAGCCCCTTAAAGGTGCCTTATAGGTTACCACCTTCAACTGAGGCACATACCGGGTGGCCATAGCCTTAAAGGTATTCATAAGATCAAGGGCCTTTTTGTTACCTATTAGCCCTATAAAATCCCCTGTATCAGGCGCATCAACAAAGGGTGGTAGTAGTTGACTGCCGGTTTCATGGCTTATAAAACCTACCGATTCAAGAACAAACACGGCCTCGTAGGTATGCCCCTGACTTACCATCTTCTGCACAAAGTGTTTGCTCCCTATAAGAAACTCAAAGGAACTCTGCTGGGGCTCCTCGAGGCTAAAGGCAACGAATTTTAATGACCTCCTAGGTCCAATAATCCTTGCCACCTCAAGCATGACCGCCACTCCAGAGGCATTGTCGTCAGCTCCAGGGCTACCCGCAACTGCATCATAATGAGCCCCCACAAGAATCCATTGAGAAGGTCTCTCCAGTGTCTCAGCAGTGGCAATAATGTTTGAATACCATCTGTCGTTGTATTGGAAATCATCGTTTTCTACTGAAAACCCAAGCTCAGTGAATCTTTCCTTTATATATTCAGCACACCAGCATAATCTGTCATAGTGTTTTATTCCGTCCCGGTATCCTTCCAGGGTCTTTATAGTTTCAGCAATTGCCTTCTTCAACTCATCAAGCTCCACTTTCCCTCCCTGTAATCAAAGCTCAACAGGTATTCTCTGCTGTTTAGATCCTCTACCAGAAAGTAGTACTTCCTCTGTCGATCTTCCCTGCTCTCCTTTATCCACTGTCTCTTAACTTTGACATCAATCCATTCCCCATATAGCCTTATCCTCAGGGGATAAACATCCGAGCGATGTCCACAGTATGATACTATATCAATTTCTACCGACACCAGAAGCTCCTCCTTTTAATAGTTATTTTACTACATAAACTTTACTTGACCAAATTATCAAAACATTTTTATAATTAAACTTGCCTCATTCAGGGCCCATAGCTCAGTTGGCTAGAGCTACCGGCTCATAACCGGTTGGTCCCAGGTTCGAGTCCTGGTGGGCCCACCAATAACCCTCAAATCAATAAAGAAAGAGAGGTACAATGAAAGAGGTTTTGGAACTTCTTATAACCCTTCAGGAGCTTGACACATCCATTGTTTCAAGGCAGCTTGAAATAGAAAACATCCCAAAAGAGATCACAAAACACACCGCACCACTTCAGCAGGCAGAAAAGGAGCTGAAAAAGCTTCAGGACAAATACAATGAAATGGAAAAGAAGAAGCGCCAGAAAGAGCTTGAGGTTAAAGAGATTGAAGACAAGATAGAAAAACTCAAGGAGCGCACAAAGGATATAAAAACAAACAAGGAATACCATGCCCATCTCAAAGAAATAGAAAAAACCGAAAAGGAAAAATACCTGCTCGAAGACGATGTCCTGTACCTGATGGAAGAGCTTGATGAGGCCTCGAAAAAGCTGAAGGAGGCCGAGGAGAAAATAAAAGAGGAAAAACAAAGACTTGATGAAATAAAGAAAGAGCTTGAGGCAAAAAAGGCCGAGGCTGAAAAGGAGCTTGCAGAGCTGAAGGCAAAAAGAAGGGAGCTTGCTGACAGGATTCCTGAAGATATATACAACCGTTACATGGACACCCTTGAGAAGACCAATGGCCTCGCTGTAGTCGAGGCAAAAGACGAGATGTGTTTAGGCTGTTATATGAGTATTCCACCCCAGCTTTATGTTGAATTAAAAACTGAAGACAAACTCTTTCAATGCCCCCAATGCAGCAGATTCCTTTACCGAAAATAACCCCCCAGAGGGCTACCATTTATTCTGATGGTGCATCAAGTGGAAATCCCGGGCCAGCTGGTATTGGAGCGGTTGTTATTGTAGATGGAAAAAAGGAAACCCTCTCAGAGTATATTGGCACAACAACAAACAATGTTGCCGAATATACTGCCCTGATCAGGGCACTTGAGCTTGCCCAAAAAAGGGGCGTTAGAGAGGTTGAGATATTTCTTGATTCCGAACTTATTGTAAAACAGCTTAGTGGCCAGTACAGGGTTAAAAACAAAGGTCTACAACCCCTTTTTGAAAGGGTGAAAACACTGCTTTCCGGGTTCAAGGTCCTTGGTATCAGACATATTCCAAGAGAGGAAAACAAAGAGGCTGATACCCTGTCAAAAAGGGCAATTAAATCAGCATCCTGAAAACATGTTAAAATAGAATTAGGGTCGGTTTTGGTTCATTGTAAAGGCAGGGCAGGCAGGTGGTCGCCGGAGACCTTAAAGGGTCTCCGGAGGAAAGTCCGGGCTCCGTAGGGCAGGACAGTGGCTAACCGCCACCCGGGGTAACCCGAGGGAAAGTGCCACAGAAAACAGACCGCCCCGCACTCAGTTTGTTATCGAGATATTAGTAAATTATAGGGATTATTCGTATATAGACCACATCGGTCATACTTCCAATGTCCCTATAACAAACTGAGTGCGGGGTAAGGGTGAAAAGGTGGGGTAAGAGCCCACCGCTGGAGTGGCGACACTCCAGGCACGGCAAACCCTGTCCGGAGCAAGGCCGAATAGGTTCCGCCCTGAAGGTGGCCCGCCTGATTGTGCGGAACGGGTAGGCCGCAAGAGCCCTGGAGCAATCCAGGGCCTGAGATAAATGACCACCAAGTACAGAACCCGGCTTATTGCCTGCCCTGCTATTCTACTAATAAATTTAATTGTTTAAAAAATGAACAGGATAACCCTGTCTTTGCTTAAAGAAATAGGCTCGAAGTTAAAAGATGTGATACCACCTCTGAGGCTTTCAAAACACGCCTCTGAAGTGCTTGGTAAAGGAGCAGCCGGCGATAAGACCTTTGAGGTCGATCAGGTGGCTGAAGAGCTTATTGTATCAGAACTAAAAAAACATGGGGTTTCAGCAACCATTGTTTCCGAAGAACTGGGGGAAGTGGAAATTAACGGTGGTGGTTATCGAGTAATCATAGACCCGATAGATGGTAGCAAAAATGCTGTCACCGGCATACCACTTTTCTGTAGCTCAATTGCAGTGGCTGAAGACAACAGGGTTGATAGCCTTGTCCTCAGTTATGTGCTTAATTATATAAGTGGCGACGAGTACTGGGCAGAAAGGGGCCAGGGGGCTTACATGAACGGCAAAAGACTCCAGAGTCAGCAGGACAATCATATAAAGGTGGTCCTTTATGAAACCCAGGTTCCAGGACATGATATTCGTCGAATCCTGCCATTGTTGTCCCTTGCAAACAGAACACGCTGTCTGGGAGCAACCGCCCTTGATCTTGCCTTTGTAGCCTCAGGGGCCGCCACAGTTTATGTTAATCCGGCCCCTACAAGGAGTTTCGACTACGCTGGGGGACTACTTTTACTTAAAGAGGCCGGTGGTATTTTTACTGACATAGATGGCAACGATTATGGCAAAATAGAGCTTACCATGAAAAAGACACCACCAATTCTTGCCAGTGCCAACAAAGATGTGCACGAAATGGCCCTGAGGAGTCTACAGGATGAAAGATAAACTGCTTGAGGAACTCCAGAAACTAAACAGCACCATTGAGAGAATCGCCCGGGCCCTTGTGCCCGAGCCAGACCCTTCTGTACTTGACCATTACATAGCATTCAGGGCTGAAAACCGAGCTGACAGATTATACCTGAAAGGAATAAAAAACCCTGACCCCATCACCTTTTCAGAGCTTTTTGGAATAGATTATGTTGTTGAAAGGCTCAGGAAAAATACATTACAGTTTTTAAAGGGCCTTCCCTGCAACCATGTATTACTTTATGGGCCAAGGGGGGTCGGTAAATCCTCCTGTATCAAAGCCCTGCTTAATGAGTACAGTGGAAAGGGACTGAGAATAATTGAGATCCATAAAAAAGACCTTCTGCTTTTGCCAGAACTGCTTGAAATACTGCAGGACAGAAAGGAAAGATATATCCTGTTCTGTGATGACCTGTCATTTGATAAAGAGGACCGCTCTTTCAGACAGTTAAAGGCCCTTTTAGAGGGAGGGCTCCAGGCCCATCCAGACAATATCCTCATGTATGCCACCTCTAATCGCAGACATCTTATGCCAGAGTACATGAAGGACAACCTTCCTGTTGAGGATGAAAACGGTGAAGTCCATCCATCAGAAACGCTTGAAGAAAAGATTTCCCTCAGCGACAGGTTTGGTCTCAGGATCGGATTCAAACAATTTGGTCCTGACACTTATTTAAACATCGTTAAAAACTATATTGATCTTCGAGGCATTAAGGTTTCTTACAAGGAATTAACCAGCAGGGCAATGCAGTGGGCCCTTGAGCATGGAAGCTATTCTGGCCGTACGGCCAGGCAGTTTGTAGATAACCTGGAGGGAGAATTAAAGCTTGCCAGTTGATGAACTCTTACAAAGTATAATACTTGGGTTAGTACAGGGGCTTACAGAGTTTATCCCTGTAAGTAGCACTGCTCATTTGATACTTATCCCCAAGCTCTTTGGTTGGCAGGGCACTGTTGATACACTACAGTTTGATATAGCTCTGCATGGAGGCACCCTTCTTGCCATCCTGATATATTTCAGAAAAGACTGGTTAAGGCTCTTTACATCAGAGACCAGGCTTTTATTTTATCTTGCATTAGCAACCCTGCCAGCTGGTATTGTGGGTGTGCTTTTTGAGGACTATGTATCAACAACCCTCAGGTCCCCTTTAATTATTGCCTTTTCTCTGGTTATCTTTGGTATGTTTATGCTTTATGCCGAAAGATATGGTGGCAAAAAGGACCTGTACCAGAGCAGCCTGGCCGATGCCTTTATAATCGGGCTTTTTCAGGCAATAGCCCTTATACCAGGGGTATCAAGATCTGGCATCACCATCTCGGGTGGTCTTTTAAGGGGCTTTGAACGAAAGGAGGCTGCAAGGTTTTCCTTTCTGCTTTCAGCACCTGTTATCGGAGGGGCCACCCTGCTTGAGGGGATAAAAATAGTAAAGGACCCCTTTACCATTAATCTTACTCAGACAATAGCCGGCTTTTTGACTGCCTTTGTGTCTGCAATGCTTGTTATCAGATTTCTGCTATGGTTTTTTAAACGGTTCAGTCTGAAAGGTTTTGTTTACTACCGATTTTCCTTAGCTGCTATAATATTATTAATTTTATGGCTGAAAGGTTAAAAAGGATAAAAGAAGAGATACTGGGTGTATTCTTTACGCTTACAGGGGTCTATCTTGCAATCAGTTTAATAAGCTATTCCAGGTGGGACCCCTCCTTTTTCACATTCACCAACGGGCCGGTAAAAAACTATGGAGGTATTGTGGGTTCCTACCTTTCAGACCTCCTGCTTACCTTAATCGGTGCAATCTCTTATCTGTTACCCCTGCTTTTTTTGATTTATGGTATCAAAAGGATACTCGGAAAAGAAAAGAGACGAGAAACCCTGCTTGGTATATTTATTCTGTTTCTTATAACACCGGTTCTTATAAGCCTTGTGTGTGAAACCTTCAATATTAAGACGGGTATAGACCCGGGAGGGCTCTGGGGCAGTGAGATTGCCAAGGCACTGAAGGTATTATTTTCCATACCAGGGGCTTATATATTCAGCCTTTCCTTCTTTTTTACTTCATTGATTATCCTTAGCCCGGTAACCGCTTCGGAGGCCCTCGAGCAGTTCATACAAAAGACAAAAAGTCTGAAAAAAATACCAGTGCAAAAAGAAAGCCCTATCAGGGTGGTCGAATCGCCTCCTCCGACTGAAGAACAACAGGCCCACGAAGAGATAACCCCCAGCTACGACAGAAAGTCGCAATACGAGGCCTCCAAACCTGTGGATAGCTCAAGCTATCGTCTGCCTTCTCTTTCTTTACTTAAAAGCTACGATCAGGCACAACGGCCATCAAAGGAGGAGTTACTTGAAAGGGCTGCACTTTTAGAGGAAAAGCTTGCCGACTTCAATATTACCGGCAAGGTAACCCAGGTGCATCCTGGCCCAGTGGTGACAATGTACGAATTCGAACCAACACCTGGAATCAAAATCAGCAAGATAGTCTCACTGGCAGAAGACCTTGGCAGGGCTCTGGGCGGTTTGAGTGTGCGTATATCACCGATACCCGGTAAAACCCCCCTTGGTATAGAGGTACCAAACCGTAACCGTGGCATTGTAGGGCTAAAAGAGATCATATCATCCGATATATTTACAAAAAGCCGCTCAAAGCTTACTCTTGCCCTTGGCAAGGACATATACGGAAGGCCCATAGTTGGAGACCTTACTTTGATGCCCCATCTACTGGTAGCAGGTACCACTGGCTCGGGCAAGAGCGTGTTGATAAACTCCATGGTAATGAGTCTTCTCTATAAGGTAAGGCCTGATGAGGTAAAGATGCTAATGATAGATCCCAAGCTACTTGAGCTTTCACGCTATGATGGAATACCCCATTTGATTGCCCCAGTAATAACCAATCCAAGGGATGCAACTGTGGCCCTTAAAAAAATGGTAATAGAGATGGAAAACCGCTACAGGCTGATTGCAGAACAGGGAGCCAGAAACATAGACAACTTCAACCGTGTTGTGCCAGAGGATGAACGCCTTCCATACATTGTGATAATCATAGATGAGCTTGCAGACCTGATGTTTACCGCATCCAAAGAGGTTGAAGACTCCATTGTAAGGCTTGCACAGATGGCCAGGGCATCGGGCATCCATCTGATACTTGCCACACAAAGGCCATCGGTAGATGTTATTACCGGCATAATTAAGGCAAATTTCCCTACAAGAATCGCCTTTCAGGTGTCCTCCAAGGTGGACTCCCGAACCATTCTGGATCAGCAGGGTGCCGAACAGCTAATCGGTAAGGGCGATATGCTACTTATGCGTCCGGGGGCAAGGCTTACAAGGCTTCATGGTGCCTATGTGTCGGAGGAGGAAATAAGAAGGGTTACCGAGTTTATAAAGCAGCAGGGTGCACCTGATTATTCTATCTTTGAATCCATTGAGTTAGAACGAAAAGACTCTCCCACTGGCGAAACTGAAGAAAGGGATGAGCTCTATAACAAGGTTATAGAATATGCCGAGGGAGTTGGTGAAATCTCTATATCTTCGATTCAGCGAAGGTTCAAAATAGGCTACAACAGGGCTGCTCGTATTATGCAAATGCTTGAAGAGGACGGCCTTGTAGGACCTCCAAAGGGTGCTGGAAAGCCAAGGGATTTCATTGGCAGACACTAATAAGGCAGTTTCAGCGAAGAGACCGGAGAAAAGCTCCTTCGATGAATGGGGGTCGGACCAAGTCTCTTTAAAATCTCCATATGTTCCCTGGTAGGATATCCCTTGTGACGATCGAAACCATAATCAGGATACTCCCTGTGATACCTGAGCATAATTCTATCGCGAGTAACCTTTGCTAATACCGAGGCTGCAGCAACTGAAGCACTCCTGTCCTCTGCCTTTGTTAGCACTATCTGCTCTGTCTGGATTGGAAGTCTCATGGCATCTACCACAATTACATCGGGGGGCTGTTTTAGCTTATTAATGGCCTCTACCATGGCCTTCTGGGTTGCCCTGTAGATATTTAGCCTGTCTATCTCCTCTGGTTCAACAATACCCAGGCCATAATCCACAGCCAGCGAAACAATAGTATCGAAGAGCTTTTCTCTCTGTGTTTCGGAGAGTTTCTTGGAATCCCTGAGGCCATCAAGCAGAGTACCCTCTGGTAATACAACAGCTGCCGCCACTACCGGTCCTGCAAGTGGGCCACGGCCTGCCTCATCAACACCAGCCAACAGGGTGCCAACGGTCTTGCGTAGCTGTTCATCAAAGGCAAAAGGGTCCTGCTGCATTAATCCTGCTGTTTTGAAGCCTTCTGCTGCTGAAAGATATCCTTTTCCTTAACCTTTGCAGCCTTACCCTTTTTGTGTCTGAGGTAGTAGAGTTTTGCCCTTCTTACATCACCACGTCGTACAACCTCTAATTTTTCGATAACTGGTGAGTGAAGTGGAAAGATTCTCTCAACACCTATTCCGTATGATACCTTTCTTACCATGAAGGTCTCTTTAATGCCACTTCCACGACGAGCTATAACCACACCCTCGAAAGGCTGTATCCTTTCCTTATCTCCCTCAACAACCCTTACATGGACCCTCACAGTATCACCGATATTAAACTCTGGTATCTCTCTTTTGTATTGCTCCTCGATTGCCTTGATTACATCCATTGTTCTTCCTCCTTTATCTCCTTGATAAGCCTTCTGTCCTCTTCAGTTAGTTCTATCTTCTCAATAAGATCCGGTCTCTGTTTCAGGGTTCTTCTGAGTGCCTCTTTGCGCCTCCAGCGTCTGACCATCTGATGGTTTCCGCTAAGAAGCACCTCCGGAACCCTCATTCCTCTGAACTCCCTTGGTCTGGTGTACTGGGGATACTCGAGCAGACCATCACTGAATGACTCCTCTTCAGTGGATGCCTCATCACCCAGCACTCCAGGAATCAAACGAGAAACAGCATCTATTATAACCAAAGAGGCCAGTTCTCCGCCAGTCAAAACATAATCGCCAATAGAGATTTCCTCATCAATAATGCTCTTTACCCTCTCATCAACCCCCTCGTAGCGTCCACATATAATAAGTATAGCCCTGTGGCTTTTTGCATATTCCCTGGCAACATCCTGTGTAAAAACCCTGCCACCAGGCGAGGTAAGCAGTTTCAGCCTCTTAATACCATCGGCCTCTATGCTCTCTACAGCCCTGAATATGGGTTCTGCCTTGAAGACCATTCCAGAGCCCCCACCATAGGGATAATCATCCACCTGCCTGTGCTTGTCGGTTGTGTAATCCCTGATGTTATGCACATGAACATCAACCAGCCCCCTGTCTATTGCCCTTTTCATTATACTTACAGAGATGTAGGCATTTATTATTTCAGGGAAGATTGTTAATACATCAAATCTCATTATAAATCGAGCATTCCTTTCATGGGGTGAATGATCATCCTTTTTGCCTCGAGGTCTATCTTTTTTACCACTTCCTCAATGGCAGGCACCAATATCTCTTTATGTCCACTAACCACATAAACATCGTTCCCACCCGTTTCTATTATATTTGTGATCTTACCAAGAAACTCTCCCTCGTCCGTATAGACCTCAAGCCCAAGAATCTGGTAATGATAATAGACACCCTCTGGCAATGGTGGCGACAGCTCTTCAGGTATTAGTAGCTCTTTGCCGCTGTATTGCTTGACCTCTTCAGCCGTGGCAAATTCCTTGAATTTAATAATGACAAAACGGCCTGCCTCTCTGTAATGTTCAATGGTTAATACCCTGTAGCCCTCACCTACCCTGATCTTAACCTGTTGCAGCTGCCCGAATCTTTCATTGGAAAAGGTCAAAGGCAATACCTTGGCCTCTCCCCTGACTCCCCAGGAAGTAAGTATTTTGCCTATTACAACCATACCCTACAAGGAGTACTATTTTTTAAAGACAAAAAGCCCGGAAACATGGCATTGCCAGTAATTTCCGGGCCTCATTTTTTTATCGGAATTTATTACTCTAAAATCTCAAGGACGCAGCGCTTACCAATCTTGGTACCTGCTGCAGAAAGGATTGTGCGCATTGCCCTTGCAGTTTTACCCTGCTTGCCGATAACCTTACCGAGATCGCTGGGGGCAACTCTGAGCTCAAACACAGTGGTTCTTTCGCCGTCAACCTCCTTAACATTAACCTCTTCTGGTCTGTCAACCAGAGCCTTAGCCATCGTCTCCACCAATTCTTTCATCATTCTCCACCTCCATTAGGTTATTTCGGCTGCCTACAGGCCAGCCCTCTGTAATAGCCTTTTAACTGAATCGGTTGGTTGTGCGCCGCGTTCTAACCAGTATTTCACCTTCTCAGGATCAATTTTTATCTCAGAAGGCTCCTTTTTTGGATCATAGTATCCAATAATCTCAATAAAAGGACCATCACGCCTTGCACGTGAGTCAGCCACCACAACCCTGTAAAAAGGTCTGTTTCGTGCTCCCATTCTTGTTAGCCGTATCTTAACCAACTATTCACCTCCTGACAGTTTTTAATGAAAAGTATATATCTGGAAAAATAATTTTAATACAATGGCGCTTTCTATGTCAAATTATGGTTAAATTATGTTTGTAGGCCATTGATTTTTAAAAATTTTCTTGATTTTCAAATATGTTATATAGTATGCTTATAGTACTTTTTAATTTCCTTATTGATGAGGGGAGGTAATGTTAGGGAATTACCTCAGGGAGCAAAGACTAAAAGCGGGGCTTAGTATCAAGGATATCTCCAGGGGTACGCGGATAAGGTCCGAGTATCTAAAGGCTCTTGAAGAGGAGCAGTATAGTAAAATTCCTGGAGAGGTCTATATAAAAGGGTATATAAACGAGTATCTTAGAGTTCTTGGTATCAATCCCCAAAAAGCGCTCGAGTTATATGAACAGGACAGACAACTACTATCACCCAGTGAACCAGTTTCTACTCCACCTAAGAGAAAATTTGCTTCAAAATACTATTACCTGGCTATTACTTTGCTACTGGTTATACCTGCCGTATATTTAATAACGCCAGACAAAAGAGAGCTTGACACCACAATGGCTGAAAATGTCGTTTCAACCTATGAAGAGCCTGTAGAAAAAGAGT
>JAADIE010000096.1 GCA_013151495.1 Nitrospirota bacterium
TTTCCATATTCTCATCCAGTTTGTCTTTCTTAATAGTTGCCAGATTGCTGTACAGGTTTAAAGACAGCTCACTTAAATTCTTTCCGTTTAAGGCTACCTCCGAAGCCAGTTCTTTAAGCAGGTTGGTTTCTTTATGAATCCTTTCCATATTAGAATATATTTGTGATGTTGAAGATGACTGTTCCTCAGTGGCTGAAGCTATCTGGGCTATCATATCAGAAATATTGCTGATCTCCTCGGCTATAATATTTACAGCACTGATACCACGCTTTGCGCCATTGCTGGTTTGCTCAATTTTTAATAGAGTGTTTTTCATTGTTTTAATCGAGTCGGAACTCTTCTTCTCAATTCCTTTTACCACCTTTGATATTTCAACAGTAGCCATAGCGGTTCTTTCTGCAAGCTTTCTTACCTCCTCAGCTACCACTGCAAACCCCTTGCCCTGCTCCCCTGCTCTTGCTGCCTCTATAGCAGCATTAAGTGCAAGAAGGTTAGTCTGGTCGGCTATGTCTTTTATTGCTGAAAGGATTTTATTAATTTTTTCTGTTTCTGCTGATAGGGCCTTATTGTTTTCTGCCCATGAATTGATCTTCTCCATTAGTTCATTAATGTTTACCATATTGGTGGATATTTCCTGTTTTACTGAATCGGCCTTATTTTTCAGATTTTCAGTCATAGACGATGCGTTTTGTGCATTTTGAGCCATATGGTGGATAGTGGTTGCCATTATGTTCAGAGCATTAGATACCTCTTCCGTCCTGTCTGATATTCTCTCGCTCATTTCCTTCAATGATGTGGATGAATCACCTAACCTGTCAGACATTGACTTAAGTTTTAAGCCAAGTGAAAAGACCTTTTGAAAAACACCTCTCATCTGGCCAATATATTTTTCCATTACAAAAGATACACCCTGCAACAACCCTCTACGCATGCTAAAGGCTGCCGAAAAAGAATCCTTCTCATTATCTAACTTTATTGGATTCAGGAGCGTTGGTCTATCGATGTTTAGAAAGTTCTTTATACTACAGAGGTCTGCTTTTTCTTTTATATAAAAAACAATCAGGATAATATTCAAAAGAATAGATAAAATGAAGAATATTAATAGTAACGAATTCATCGGGTCTCCTCACATAATTCAAATTTATGGAAAATCAGAATTCCTTCTATTTTATTATCGGAAGAAACCAGAAAATCTTGAGGGATTTCAGGATGAAGTCCTCATTATATAGAGTCTTCTAATTGAAACAAGATTTGTTACAATACCAATCAGGACAAGGAATAAATAAAGCTCATTAATTATTGCACATACCATCACCAGGAAAAGCCGCGTATCTCTGCCAAAACGCCAGTTCGAGCTCCTTTTTTTTCTGATTATCTCATCATATTTTGTGGCTGTATAGCTACTTATAAGACTTCCCATTAGGGCAATATACCCTACAATCCACACCCTGGGTTCACCGGTATAACTCCACAGGCCATAAACAATTCCAAGCACAATAGCTGCATCACCATAGCGGTCGAGCACTGCATCAAGCCATGCCCCATAACTTGATGTCTGAAACTTTAATCTTGCCACCTCACCATCACAGCCATCAAGCACAGAAGTAAACTGAGCCAGCAAACCACCAACTAAAAAAGACAGATAACTACCTATCGAAAAAAGAGCAGCAGAAATTATACAAATGAAAAAACTAATAATAGAAAGCACATTTGGTGTCAGATTGGTGTTTACAAGCCATCTCGTAATCCTGGTTGACAATGGACGATTAAGGACCCGTGATATAAACCCATCGGTAGGTTTAATTAGCTGTTTAAGCAATAGTCTTTCAGCATGCTTAAGGGCCTCCTCGGTATCCACATCTATCCAGTATTCATCTCCTATATCAAAGGCCCTGAGCAAGCCCTTTTTTGCCACCCTGTCCATTACATCATTAAGGGTGTCTTTGCCCTCTTTTATTGTTTCTTCAATTACCTGGAAGATGTCTCTGGTTAATAAAAAGGCACCACAGTCTACGGCATTGTATTTTCTAAGCCCCTTTCCTATGGAGACTATTCTGTTGTTTTCAATATACACCTTGGTAGCGTCATCCATGTCTATATACTCATCAGGTGATTTATCAACTGCAAGAATGGCTTCACCAGTTTGTATCTTTTTGTGGGCGAGCCTCTTAATTATCTCTGGAGAAAATACATGATCTGACATAACAAGAATAAACCTGTCACCAGTTAGGGCCTTCGCACAATGCAGAGAGACGGCGTTTCCCCTTTGCCAGTCAGGGTTGTCCGCATAGCTTATTTTGACACCGAATCTTCTACCATCACCCAGCTGTTCTCTGATCATCTGTCCTTTATAACCAGTAACAACCACTATGTTTTTTATACCAGCCTCTCGTAGCGTCAGTATGGATCGAACAATAAGGGGAAGGCCAAGCAGCCGCAACAGGGGCTTTGGCTTCCCCTTTTCAGAAGCCCCTATTCTCCGGCCCTGTCCGGCGGCCAGTATGACAGCCCTCATAGGCCTTACCTCTCGCGTTTACCCTGAATAAACTCCTCAACCATTTCGCGGGCAATATTGTCTGGATACTGTTCGGGTGGATGTTTCATGGTGTAAGCAGAAATGGAGATCAGCGGGCCACCGATGCCTCTGTCAAGGGCAAGTTTACAACATCTTATAGCATCGATTGCACAGCCGGCTGAGTTTGGCGAGTCCTCTACAGAGAGTCTCAACTCAATGTGCATTGGCACATCACCAAAGATTCGACCCTCCATTCTTAGAAAACAGAGTTTGTTGTCCTTAAGCCATGGTATGTAATCGGATGGACCAATGTGGATATTTTTAGGATCAAGAGGTTCCCTTAATACAGACTGAACTGCCTCGGTTTTTGAAATTTTCTTTGATTTAAGCCTTTCCCTTGCAAGCATATTCAGGAAGTCTGTGTTACCACCAGTATTCATCTGGTAGGTTTTATCAAGCTTTACTCCCCTGTCTGCAAAGAGCTTTGCTAAGGTTCTATGAGTGATTGTTGCACCTATCTGTGCCTTGATATCATCACCAACTATTGGTATTCCCTTTTCCCTGTATTTTGTAGCCCAGAGGTTATCAGAGGCTATAAACACCGGCATACAGTTAATAAAGGCAACCCCTGCCTCAAGGCAACACTCTGCGTAATATCTTGTTGCATTCTCAGAGCCCACTGGCAGGTAGTTAAGTGCTATCTCGGCACCACTTTCCTTTAACACCTTCACAACATCAGCCTCTGGCTCATCAGAAACCACAAAGGTCTCATCCTCCGGATAGTCTTTCATGTGAGGTGCAACACCATCCATGACCTGTCCCATCATTACCTTAACACCCATCTCTGGTATATCTCTTTGAAAAACTGTTGTACAGTTTGGTGGTGCAAAGATAGCCTCGGATACATCTTTACCAACTTTACGCTTGTCAATGTCGAATGCTGCAACAACCTCAATATCTCCAGGGGTATAGCCACCAATATCCCAGTGCATGAGCCCGATTGCATCTTCAGGAGCCTTGTTGCGGTAATAGTAGATGCCCTGGATCAGAGAACTGGCACAGTTACCAACTCCGATAATAGCTATCTTGATCTTGCCCATACTCTATGCACCTCCCTTGAAGATTTTTTGAGGC
>JAADIE010000041.1 GCA_013151495.1 Nitrospirota bacterium
ATATTTTTTTAAAACTTCAGGTACTTCTTTAAATTTTTCAAATAAATAAGAAATATTTTTAATTAAATATTCTAACTTGCTGATATCTAAAGAAAAAATATCACTTAAGAGGCTATCTTTAAAACCATTAAAAAGTGCCCTGTAGGCGTTATCAGCCCTCAGGAGCTTTATAATTTCTAAAGTAATTCTTTCAAAAGCAGATTCTTTTATTCTGTCTTTATGCTTTATGATCCATTGTCTTGTTTTTTCCTCAATGCTTCCATTTAATTCAGCTAAAAACCTGTATGCCCTGATTAACCTTACAGGGTCTTTTAGTAGGTTTTCTTCTTTTATGGTTTTTATTAAGCCGTATTCAAGGTCCTCCAAACCACCTGTAGGGTCTATTATGCCCGTGTCTGGGCGATAGGCTATCGAATTGATCGTAAAATCCCGCTGATAAAGATCCTTATAAAGGGGGGTGTAAAGTCTTGTAACATCAATTGTGGCTTTATAATCCTTTAATACTAATCTGATAGTTAAGTTATCTTTAAGTACTACTTTAGATGCATTAAAAATACTATTTAGTTTATCAATAAAATCTGATAATTCATAAGTTACAATAAAGTCTCTGTCTACCGGGTTTAGGCCAAGGTATGTATCTCTTATGAATCCGCCAACAAGATAGGCATAAGGAAAAAGTTCAAATACCTTCCTGTTAACTGGATCTGAACCCAGGAGGTCTTCTAATTCGTCCTTAGACCTAAGCACAAGACAGGCCGTTTACTTGATTTTTAGTGTAGTTCTTTTTTATTTTAGTTATAAGCTGCGGGCGTAACTCAGTGGTAGAGTGGGAGCTTCCCAAGCTCCAGGTCGCGGGTTCGAATCCCGTCGCCCGCTCCAGTAGCTTTATCTCCTCCACCATTTAGAGCCATTTAACCTTTTATAAAGCTCAACTGCGTTTATTCCAAGTTGAACCGCATAGTGTTCGGTCATTTCATCGATCTCTTTTCCCCGATTGTATGTGTAAGCATATGGAGGAAATAAAAGCCCCATATCAGACAGCGCAAGAAAAAGCTGACTTATTGCCATAGCTGCACCCTCTTCCTCATAAGAACAGATTATACCCCCTACCCTGCCATCAAGGATCTTTTGTTTATGCTCAAGGCTTGTCATTCTATCTATGAGGTTTTTAAGTAACCCTGACGGGCCGAACCAGTAAACAGGGGTTGCAAATATTAATACATCCGAGTCTATCAGTTTTTTAAGTACATAAGAGGTGTTTTCGTCACCCTGTTTGATGCACTCTTCAAGGTTACAGTTACCATAATAAGATACACACCCCTGACAGGTAGGCAGGGGATGCTCAATTAACCTTAATTCCTCTACCTCTGCTCCCTGCTCTTTAGCTGCCTGAAGACATAATGACAGTAACTGCTCGGTTGTGCTTTTTTCACGAGGCGAGCCGTTTATACCCAATACCTTAACCAACGTAGATCACTCCTTTTTCTTAGTGTTTTAAGACTAACTATTATACCATTTTCCCATATCAGGATTTTCTGATTCCTGAGTAGGGAAACCAGAGGTAATGTTTTTTAGACTTAAATTTTCTAACTTATTGATATTAAATAAAAATATTAGCTGGCACACTGTTTGTTAAAAGATATACAAAACAGAATTTCAAAAGAAAGGAGGTTGAGATTATGAAATTAGCAAAGGCAGTGGGCATCCTGGTAATTATTGGATTATTGTTTTCCACGGTTAATGTTAAGAAGGCAGAGGCAATGAATAATGAATCGGCTGCACTGCTGGCAGGTGCAATTGCCCTGTTTGGAAAGCCGATCCTTCAGTCTATCGCAGGTGATGTCTTTTATCCCGAACCAGTTAAAACCTATTACACTACTCCGACAAGGGTAATTTACAAGAAGGTCTATGTAATAAAACATGAATATGATGACGAGGATTGCTTTAAACCATGTTTATCACCAAGGAATGCCTATGAACGTGGCTGGTGTGATGAACTAAGGAGGATAGAGCGTAAGGAATACCGTCGTGGTCGCAGGGATGCCCGAAGGTACTACTATGAAAGATACTATGATCCGTAAATGGTATTAAGAGCCTGACCTCACCTCCTTCTGCCCCTTTTTAAACCCATAAGGCCCTCAAAAAGAGGGCCTGCTTTTTTTCTAACACATCATTAACTTTTTCTGTTAAAATTTCTAAATAATATAAAAAGCGTCGGAGGCGTAATATATGTTTCCTATAAAAGACACCATACCAAGCAGAGAGTTTCCGATAGTTACCTGGGCACTGATCATAATTAACTCGCTCGTCTTTTTGTTTGAGACAACCCTGTCAAAAGAACAGCTTGAGGCGCTGTTTTATTATTTTGGTGTGGTGCCAGCAAGATACTCCCATCCTGAGTGGGCGGTTGTCTTCGGGCTTACAATAGATAATTACTGGCCTTTCATTACAAACATGTTTTTGCATGGTGGTTGGACCCATATAATAAGCAATATGTGGACCCTTTACCTTTTTGGTGACAATGTAGAAGACAGGATGGGTCATTTGAGGTTTTTAGTGTTCTACCTGCTTTGCGGGATAGCAGCCAGTATCACCCATTTTGTATTTAATATCCACTCCACAGTGCCTGCGCTTGGGGCCTCCGGGGCTATTGCAGGTGTAATGGGTGCTTATTTTATACTTTTTCCACATTCCAGGGTTATAACGCTGGTACCAATATTTTTCCTGCCCTATTTTATTGAGATACCTGCCTTTGTGTATCTGGGTGTATGGTTTATCACCCAGCTTTTCTCCGGAACCTTCTCCCTCGCTTCTGCCTCCACAGGTGGTGGTATAGCCTGGTGGGCACATATAGGTGGGTTTGTGGTTGGAATACTGCTATTACCTATATTCAAGAAAAAGCAGGATCAGTACAGACCTTTTTATTCAGACGAAATTTATTATGATATACTATAAAGAAAATGGAGGTCCCTGAGCCATGGATGTAATGAGCATTTTCTGGTTATTTTTTATGATAACAGCCCTTCAGCCAGTTATTAAACAAAGGCTTCTTGAGTCGGCCCGTCAGAGATTGATTGCCCGAATAGAAAGACAACGTGGCTCAAGGGTTATCCTGCTTATCCACCGACAGGAGACAATGAGCCTTCTCGGTTTCCCAATCCTCAGGTATATAGACATAAACGATTCGGAAGAGGTTATAAGGGCAATACATATGACCGATCCTGATGTGCCTCTGGATATAATACTTCATACACCGGGAGGTCTGGTTCTTGCTTCCTACCAGATTGCCCATGCAATTAAGCTCCATCCAGGGAAGGTAACTGTTTTTGTCCCCCATTATGCCATGTCCGGTGGTACACTAATTGCACTGGCTGCTGACGAGATAGTTATGGGCGAGCATGCAGTGCTTGGGCCGGTTGACCCGCAGATTGGTGAGTTTCCCGCTGCCTCATTAATAAAGATTGTGGAAAAGAAGCCAATCTCCGAGGTTGATGACAAGACCCTTTTGCTTGCCGATATCGGACAAAAGGCTATTGAACAGTTGAGAAACCAGGTTTATTTTCTAATAAAAGACAGGTATCCAGAAGACAGGGCCCAGGAACTTGCCAGGGTGCTTTCTGAGGGACGCTGGACCCACGACTATCCAATAACAATTGATGAGGCTCGCAATCTCGGGCTGAATGTAAAAAGTAATGTACCTGAAGAGATATACCAGCTAATGGCACTTTACAGACAGCCTGTGAGGAGACAGACCACCGTTGAATATCTACCAGTACCCAGATACAAAAGGCAAACCGAGGGTAAACCTGATACAAAATAACAATCAACCCACCTGTAAAATGAGTATCTGTTATGGGAACTGACTCCTCTGGTGAACCACTATGAGATGGATTGAGGAATTAGAGCAGATACTTTCGTCGGTAATAAAGGGTAAAAAAGAGGCGATCAGGCTTGCCGTGGTGGCACTTCTGGCAAAGGGACACCTGCTGATAGAGGATGTTCCAGGAGTTGGAAAGACAACACTTGCACTCACTCTGGCAAAGGCCACGGATTGTAGTTTTCATCGCATACAGTTTACCAGCGATCTTCTACCTTCCGACATCCTTGGTGTTCATATCTATAATCAGGAAAAGAGGCAGTTCGAGTTTAACCCGGGCCCTATTTTTGCCAATATTGTGCTTGCTGATGAGATAAACCGAACAAATCCAAAGACTCAATCGGCCCTGCTGGAGGCCATGAACGAACGAAAGGTGTCAATCGATCGCAATACCTACAAACTACCGGTACCTTTTATGGTTATAGCTACCCAGAACCCCCTTGAGTATCATGGAACCTTCCCATTACCAGAAAGTCAGCTCGACAGGTTTATGCTTCATATGCGAATAGGTTATCCAAATTATGAGGATGAGAAAAAGGCCCTTATGGAGATGAAGGATTTTGAGACGGTTGAGGGTATAAAACCAGTGGTTTCAAGACAGCAGATACTGGATGCTCAGGCCATGGCAGAGAGGGTTCATATGGATGAGAGCATCTATGATTATCTACTGCAGATTGTTACTGCCACACGCAGGCACGAAAAGATAAGGCTTGGTGTCAGTACAAGAGGAGCACAGTTTTTTGTAAGGGCTGCAAGGGCCCATGCCTTTGTAAATGGAAGGGATTATGTGGTGCCTGATGATATAAAGACTGTTGCTCCAAATGTACTTGCCCATCGAATTATCCTTAAAAGCAGGACATATATACGAGATGCCGAAGAGGTGATCAGGTCGATAGTTGAGAGGGTGCCTGTTCCGGTGTGAAGATCAGGGCTACAAGAGAAGGTAAGAGGTTTGTGCTTGCTGTGCTGGTTGTGGGGTTTGCAGCCCTGAATACCGGCAATAACCTTATGTATCTTATATTCTCAATGCTCTTTTCTGTGCTGGTTATCTCCCTTGCCCTACCCTATTTAAATCTAAGAGGTATTAAAGTGGACATAGAGGTTGAAGAGCCGGTTTATGCAAATACTGAGACCTTCATAGGAATAACCATCTCAAATACTAAACAACTCTTGCCCTCGTACTCCATTCGTTTTTTGATTCCCGGTCTTATGGATGAAGGAGTCTATATCGAACAAGTAGGACCACACAGTACTATGAGATTTGAAAGAAAGATCCGATTCAAAAAAAGAGGTTACCTGACAATCAGAGACTTTAAACTGCTTACCTCTTTTCCCTTCATATTTTTTGAGTTCCAGAGTGTGCCCGAGGGTAAAATGGGTATTCTGGTTTATCCTGAGCTTATGGCAGTAGAAGAAGGGTTTTTAGAGCCAAGCAGTCTGGAGACCGAATCCGGAACTATAAGCAGGGCCAATGGAGAGGATGTTCATGGTCTCAGGGAGTACAGACCCGGAGATAGCATACGGGAGATTCACTGGAAGGCCACTGCAAAAAGGGGTGAGTTGATGGTTAAGGAGGTCTACGAGGCAGTGCCTAAAAACATCACCCTTGTGTTAGATAATACCCCTGCACAGGAAGAAGCATTGTTTGAAAAGGCTGTTTCACTGGCTGCATCGCTTTGTACTGAATTTATAAAAATGGGGTATTCCCTCAGGTTTATAACCTGCGCCAAAACCATACCCTTTGGCAGTGGTATGGAGCATCTTTTTAAGATCCTCGATTTGCTGGCAGTAATAAAAAGGGTAGATAGACTGGACTGTCCCCTTAAAGAACTGGAAAGGGGTACGCTCTATTTGATACTTGCATCACCAACATCACCATTTAATAGATACGCATCAAGGGCAAAGAGGGTATTTTATGCCGAAAGGCTATAAGCTGCTTACTTTTCTGGTAGCCTTTATAGGAAACCTGAGCCTGGTTGTAACAGGTCAGTTAAATCCGGTTTTTATTCTGCTTGGTGGGCTTTTTATTGTCGGGTATATCCGTTCTTTAAAGGGTCTGCCTCAGGCAAACAGATATGTAATTGGTGTGGGCTCTACCATTATATTGGGTATATTTTTGCTTGATTCCTTTGTTGTAACAGGTGATGTAATAGTAGGAGTGGCCCATCTCAGCCTCCTCTTTCATGCACTGAAGAGCTTTGACATAAAAGACCCCTGGGACCCTCTGCAGGTATTCTTTATGTCTCTTATACAGCTACTGCTTGCATCAGAACTAACGAGATCAATGCTTTTTGGGGTTTCTTTTGTTATCTTCATTGTGCTAATGGTATTAGCCATATTTTATTCACATCTTATAAAAGAGGGGCACAGGGATTTAAGGCCCTTTATAAAGCCCATAAGCCTGCTTGCCCTGTCGGTGTTTGTGCTTACCACAGTGGTGTTTATACTGTCTCCGAGGCTTCAGGGCAGCCTCTGGGGAAAGCCTCTTTCAAAGGGTATGAGATCTGGCTTCAGGGAAAACATAAAGCTTGGAGGGTTGGGCAATATTAAACTTGACCCCTCGGTGGTTATGCGGGTAAGCATATCTCCCAGACCCAAGGATACACCCTACTGGCGGGGTATTACCTACGACATTTATAAAAATGGGCAGTGGCTTAGCCTTCTGAATAAAAAAAATACTCTATATGGTATAAATGGTAAATTTGATATATCAACACCCCCAGATAAAAAAATATTTAAACAAGATATAATCCTTGAACCCTTGGATACAGATGTTATTTTTTCATTGCGTTTTCCTGTAAGGCTTGAGGTCGAAACCAGGAGAATCAGAGTTGATCAGAACATGACTATATATATACCAGAGAAAAAGAATAAAAGAATACATTATGTCGTGTATAGTATCAACACCCCTTTAAAGGTGATTAAAGGTTCAGAACAATACTATCTTAATATCCCACAGGGTATGAAAAGAACAATAGAGCTGGCCCGCAAGATAACACGGGGACTTAAAGATAAACAAATGAAGGCACAGGCAATAAAGAATTATCTTATAAAAAACTATACATATACGCTTAATGTAAAAGACCCTGAAGGTGTTAACCCGATTGAGAACTTTTTGTTTAACACAAAGAAGGGATATTGTGAGCATTATGCATCGGCAATGGTAATGCTACTGAGAGCAGTGGGTATACCTGCAAGGGTGGTATCAGGATATCTGGGTGGTGAATACAACAAATATGGAGGCTACTACATTGTTAGACAAAAGGATGCCCATACCTGGGTGGAGGCCTCAATTGATGGCAATTGGGTTAGATTCGATCCAACACCATCTGGGCCTGAAGGAAGCCCCACACTTGTTATGCTTTATCTTGACTACCTTAAACTGAAATGGGAGAGGTATGTAGTTCAATTCAGCCGTTATGATCAGCTCAGGATATTCAGGGCCCTCTCCATGCCACTTAGCCTTAAATGGCTAAAGCAGATGAAAGTGAAGGCAGCCCTCTTAGTGGGGCTGATTGTGTCTATTTTTATTATCAGCATGGTCTATCTGTTTAAAAGCCGCAGGACCCGAAGTTATGCCGAGCCAACACGGCTTTATCTTGATATACTAAAGAGGACTTCAATAAAGGGCAACCTTACGCCCTTGGAGGCGTATAATAGTTTCAGATCAGATGATGTCGAGATCAAGAAGGCATTCCTTGAATTTATAGAGCTATACCAGTTGCTCAGATTTTCAACAAAAAAAGACGAGGGGGTAATAAGGAGGCTCAGGGAACTACACCGGTTGCTAAAAAGTTATTTAAAATAAGGAATTTATACCTGTTAAATATGTTAATATAACTAATTGATTTCCAGGAGGTTCCGATGAGAGTTGAAGAATTGCTTGATATCCTGAAAAAGGCAGGCTGCGAAGAGGATGTTATAAAGCACATTCTGGCTGTTAAGGATGTGGCCATGCGGATTGCCTCGGAGGTCAAGATACCTGTAGATAAAGAGCTTATACTCACAGGGGCCATGCTTCATGATATCGGACGCTCCAGAACCCACTCAATAAAACATGCCCTGGAGGGTGTTGAGATAGCCAGAGGGCTTGGATTTGATGAAAGGGTTTTAAGAATAATCGAAAGACACATTGGTGCTGGAATTACAAAGGATGAGGCCAGAGCCCTGGGGCTTCCACCAAAGGATTATCTGCCCGAGACACCAGAGGAGAAGATTGTGGCCTATGCCGACAATCTCCTGAATGGTCATAAAGAGGTAAGCTTTGAGGAATCCCTCGAGCGGTTCAAAAAGGTACTTGGCGCAGATCATCCGGCAGTCAAAAGGTATAAAGATTTGCATAATGAGATACAGTCATGGAAAAAATAAATAAATTCGTACAGGCCCTGATTATAGCATTTACATTTATTTTATTTAGTGCTTTATCATCATATCCGCTCACCAGGGAGTTCTTCAAATACGATCTGAAATGGATGGGAATAAAGGCAGGAACCGCAAAGCTAAAGTTTCTGTACAGTGACGACAGGGTGGTTATTGAGTCTCGTGCAGAGTCTGCCTCCTGGGTATCGGTCTTTTACAAGGTCGACGACAGGGCAAAAAGTATTCTTTTAAAGAGCACTGATCAGCATGATGGCAAGAAGTGGCTTGCCAACAATTACAGGCTAAAAATCAGAGAGGGACGACATCGAAGGGACAAAGAGATAATCTTTACTCCGAGTCCACCTTCGGCCAAATACATAAATCATCTTAAAAAGGAGGAGAAGGTCTTTCAGATCGAGGATGATACCTATGATCCACTGTCTGCATTTTTTATCTTAAGACAGAAAGAGATAAAAGATGGTAACGAGATATACCTTAAGATATTCGACAGCAAAAAATTCTACAGGGCCAGGATCAAGATACTTGGTAAAGAGAAGGTCAAAACAAAGGCAGGTACCTTTAATACAATAGTTATAGAGCCCGAGCTAAAATCAGAGGGCATCTTCCAGAGAAAGGGAAAGATAATTATATACCTGACTGACGACGAAAGACATATACCTGTATTGCTTAAATCGAAGGTCCTGATAGGCTCGGTTGTTGCCGAGCTGGTGGATATGGATGTAAAGTAATTGATATACTTTATAAATTTAAAATTAAAAAGGAGGGGAAATGCATATAGGAATCATTGGAACCGGTTATGTTGGTCTCGTTACCGGTGCATGCTTTTCTGAGTTTGGTGTGTTTGTTACCTGTGTCGACAGGGATGAAAAAAAGATCGAGATGCTTAAAGAGGCCAGAATTCCCTTTTACGAGCCCGGCCTTGAGGAGCTTGTAAAGCGTAACCTCAAGGATGGCAGACTGCGTTTCAGCACTGATATAAAGGATGCTGTTGAGCAATCGCTGGCAATATTTATAGCAGTTGGTACCCCACCCAGGGGTGATGGCTCTGCAGACCTGAGTTATGTGGAGGCAGTTGCCAAGGAGATTGCAGCCCATATGGATTCATATAAGGTAATCGTTACAAAATCTACCGTACCTGTAGGAACCGGAAAGTGGATAAAGGAGATAATCAGGAATAATCTTAAAAACAATGTGGATTTTGACATTGCTTCCAACCCCGAGTTTTTGCGTGAAGGCTCGGCAATCGAGGACTTTATGCGTCCAGACAGGGTTGTACTGGGCGCTGAAAGCCCACAGGCAATTGCAATACTGAAGGACCTTTACAGACCACTCTATTTAATTGAGACCCCCTTTGTGATAACCAATATAGAGACAGCAGAGTTGATCAAGTATGCATCCAACTCCTTCCTTGCCACCAAGATATCCTTTATTAACGAGATTGCCAATCTCTGTGACGCAGTGGGGGCAGATGTACATGTGGTGGCCAAGGCTATGGGGCTTGACAGACGAATCGGCCCTAAATTCCTGCACCCCGGTCCGGGTTTTGGTGGGTCTTGCTTTCCAAAGGATACCCGTGCCCTTTTGCATCTTGCCCGAGACAATAAGGTTGATCTTTCGATAGTGGAAGCAACCATCAGGGTTAATGAACGTCAGAAGGAGATAATGGTGCAGAGGATCAAATCGGTGCTTGGAGATCTGAAAGACAGGGAGATCGGAATCCTTGGTCTTTCATTTAAACCAAACACCAATGATATAAGGGAGGCACCGGCCCTTTACATAATCAGAAGACTACTTGATGAAGGCGCAAACATCAGGGCCTACGACCCGGTAGCTATCGAAGAGACCCGGGCTGTATTCCCGGATATAAAATACACAAATGACGCCTATGGAGTGGCTGAAGGAGCCGATGCGGTAGTGCTTGTTACTGAATGGAACCAGTTCAGAAATCTTGACCTCGATCGAATTAAGAAACAGATGAAGACACCCAATTTCTTTGACCTGCGAAATGTTTACGAGCCAGATATGATGAGACAGAAGGGTTTTTCCTACTACTGCGTGGGACGAAATTATCATTTATAAATGCTTTAGTTCATCCTCCGGCTCCTCAGGCTCTGAGTCACGCTTTATTCTTTTTTCTAAAAATTCCTTTGCTATCTCCTTGCCTGCAAGTCCAAAGGCAAGAGAGACAGCAAACACAGCACCACCAAAGATGATACTAAAGGCAATAATTACTGTGTCTTTGCCTATACCAAGCTGTTCCAAGGCCATTGTTATTGTGAGTACCATTATGGCAACCTTTACGGTGGTATAGAGAATGCCAGAGTGTTTAATGCCTCTGTTAACTGCTGCTATTAGTACTGCCCGAGAGAAAAAGTTGCTTAGCACATAACCAAATATAATCAGTATTATCGCTACAAATATATTTGGTAAATAAAGGAAGAACTTTTCTATAAGGTTCTCAATGGCATCTATCTTCAGACTATAAAGAGCCATTATTACGAAAATAACCAGTACAATGCCGTAGATACCTTTACAGATCAGATTGCTTGGAGAGTCCTTAAAACCACCCTTTTGAAGGATGTCGGTAAGCCCCACCCTTTTACATACATTGTCGATGTTAAATATCTGAAGCAGTTTTTGTAATAGCACCTTTACTGCCCAGGCTATTATCAGCCCTATTCCAAGTACTATTATTGAACTCAGTAGGTTGGGCAGAAATTCTATCATCCTCTGAAAAAGATCCCTGAATGGTTCGGCAATAATCTTGTCAAAAACCCCTTGCATATCTAACACCTCCTGCCCTTAAGGGCCTTTATTTTCATTATCTCCCTTTTCAGTTTCTTCTGCTTCAAACCATCTATCAATCAAATAGGTCTTTTCCTTTTCAAATGCCAGGCATAACTGCTCAAGCCTCTGTTCAACCTCGTCGGCCGTGCTTTCCCAGGTTTCTATCACAAAGGATGCAACCTTTCCAAGATAAAGAGGTGTAAGGGATTTTATGATATGCCCGGTGCTCATCAGCTTTTTATGACAGGCCACAGCAAAACTGTAGATTATTTCTGCCCAGACATTATCAGGAAAATGAAAGTCCTCTTTGTCCTTTTCAGCCAGTGAGCCAAGAAACCACATCAACTCACCAGGTAGTATCGACTCGTACATACGACCAAGCTCCTTTACACCAAGACGAAACTTATCAAGCATCCCATCGAGATTTACTTTTATGGGTTCAAGCCCAACTGTATAAACAAAACCAAAGGTTGGTACTGCTTCAGAACCATTGACATTTTTCCATACATGCTCATATTCTTCCATCAGGTTGACAACCGAGTTTACCACCTGATGGAGCATTGAGCTAAGGTCAGCCCCGGGGTCTTTCGGGTCATGAATTTTTGCACCTAAAAAGGCCTGACATATCTTGAATCCATTTGCCACTGCTGTGGTGGTCATCCAGATATCAATACCGTAACGGGCCACATCGGTGTCCCATACATCCTTTGTAAGATAGAAGGCGGCCAGCTTGCCGGAAAAGCCAAAGTCGCCACCAATGGGCTGACGGATTCTCTTTCCATAAAGGGCCCTTGTTATAGGATAAACTATGGTATTGGTGATGGTGCCGTCATACTTGTGCCTGTGATAATAGGGAGCTACATAGTCGTATCCGGCATCGAGAACGGGTCTGACAAGGAGTTCAATCCATTCTGGGGTTATGCTTCTGAGGTCTGCATCAACCACTGCACAGGCCTTGACATTAAGTTCCTTTGCAATCTCAAAAATGGTTCTGAAGGCACTACCCTTACCAGGTATACCCTGATAGGGTGTTACAATTTTATGAAAGCTGCCAACTCTGTGCTGAAGAAGAATAGAATCAAGGTCTAATGTGGTGTTCTTGACCACATCCATGGTGCCATCTACAGAGCCACCATCTGAGTTTACGAGAACCGATTTGTAATCAGGAAAATACTTGGTAAGCCCGGCCTGAACTGCTTTTACAACATGGCCTATGGTCTTAGCATTGTTATAACTGGGGATTCCAACCAGGATATCAGCCTCTTTAAGCTCTGCTATCTTTTCCTGGACCTCTTTTCTGAGAACGACCGATTTATTTGTTTCTTTTACCTTTGATTCTGCCATTTATCTAAATGTTCTGGTTGACTTAAATGTACTGATCATGATTAAATTTTTATAATTATAGCATCTATCTAAAAAATTTTCAGAAAATTCCTGAGGAGGTTCATGATGCAGAGGGTACCCATGACCGCAGAGGGTTATGAAAAGCTTAAAAGGGAGCTTGAGCATCTTCTTAAGGTTGAAAGACCTAAAAACATAAAGGAGATAGAAGAGGCCAGGGCTCATGGCGATCTTAGCGAAAATGCCGAGTATCATGCCGCAAAGGAAAGGCAGTCTTTTATAGAGGGCAGAATAAGGGAGTTACAGGCAAAGCTTGCCATGGCAGAGGTGGTTGATACATCTAAATTGAATCCCAACAAGGTCGCCTTTGGGGCCAGGGTGAAGGTCTTTGACCTGGAAACAGAGGAAGAAAAGGTCTTTCATCTTGTTGGTCCGGACGAGGCTGATGTTACCGCAGGAAAGATCTCCTTTACATCTCCTGTGGGTAAAAGCCTCATTGGCAAGGAGGTAGGTGATACGGTTGTCGTTAAGGCCCCGGCCAGAACCATAGAATATGAGATAGTAGAGATTAGCTTTGAATAGACATCTTGTTGCAACTTTAAAGGAAAAGATACAGATAAGGGAGGGATATCTTCTACTAAAGCTTGAACCTCTTAACGATTTTATTAAACCAGGCCCGGGGCAGTTCTATTTAATAAGGCCTTCGGAGAGCTTTGATCCCCTGCTCAGACGGCCCTTCAGTGTGTTTGATTTCAGTGAAAGAGATCTGGAGTTTTTTATACAGATAAAGGGAAAGGGTACAAAGACCATAGGCCAGCTTGCAGCTGGTACAATGTTGGATTTAATTGGCCCCCTTGGAAGAGGTTTCCCACCGGTTAATGAGCCTGAAAACACCGTAATTGTGGCTGGTGGTATGGGTATAGCATCGGTATACTCTGTTATAAAAAGAAATATAGAAAACAGGGGCCTTACGGTTATATACGGTGCAAGAACTAAAGAGCAGCTTTTTTTCCTTGAAGAAATTAATGCCGTTGGCAATCTGATTGTCTGTACTGACGATGGAAGCCTTGGCAGAAAGGCTACTGCCCTGGAGGCACTGGAAGAGGCAATAAAAGAAAGAAGCACAAACCAACTTTATGTTTTCTGTTGCGGCCCAGGGCCCATGAATAAAGCTGTCTTAGACCTTTTAAAAAGGTATTCAATAAAAGGCTATATCTCCTTTGAGGAGCGAATGGCCTGTGGAGTTGGGGCCTGTCTTGGCTGTGTAAAGGAGACCCCTTCTGGTATGAAGAGGGTCTGCACAGAGGGGCCTGTATTTTCAGTAGATGAGCTATGAATCTTGAGGTTAAGATAGGAAGACTGAGCCTTAAAAACCCGGTTATGACCGCTTCGGGTACCTTTGGGTATGGTGCCGAGTATTCGGAGTTTGTTGACCTAAATGCCCTTGGAGCACTGGTGGTTAAGGGGATCTCTCTTGAACCTCGCCAGGGCAACCCTACACCGAGAATATATGAAACTCCCTGTGGGATGCTTAACTCAATAGGCCTTCAGAATGTGGGTCTCAGGAGATTTCTGAGTGAAAAGCTACCCTTTTTACGAAAGTTCAATACCCCTGTGATCGTTAATATCCTTGGAGACAGTATCGAGGAGTACCTGAGCCTTTGCCAGAGTCTTGACCCCGAGGTGGACGCTATAGAGCTCAATGTTTCATGTCCAAATGTAAAAAAGGGAGGCATCAGTTTTGCCACCGACAGGGAGTCGTTGAAGGAGCTGGTTGGAAAAGTAAGAGATACACTTAAGAAGGCCATCCTGATTGTTAAGCTTTCACCTGTTGCCAGTAATATAGCCGAGATGGCACGGCTTTGTGAGCAGCAGGGCGCTGATGCTGTTTCAATGATAAATACCATACCAGCCATGGCTATTGATATTGAAACCAGAAGGCCCAGGCTTGCAAATATAATTGGCGGGCTTTCAGGGCCTGCAATTAAACCCATAGGTGTACGAATGGTATGGCAGACCTATCAATCTGTAAAGATTCCCATTATTGGTATGGGGGGAATAATGACGGCAGAGGATGCCATTGAGTACATACTTGCCGGGGCAACCTGTGTAGCGGTTGGTACGGCAAATTTTGTAAATCCCTCTGCCACTGTGGAAATTATTCAGGGCATTAAGGATTATATGATCAGAAATAAGATAGAAAATATAAAAGAGCTGATTGGAGGGGTTGTATGGGAGATAAGAGACCGTTGATTACACTTACCACTGATTTTGGCTACAAAGACCCATTTGTAGGGCAAATGAAAGGGGTAATCAAGGGGATTAACCCGGAGGTGGATATAGTGGATATAACCCACTCAATAAGTCCCTACAATATTCGTGAGGCTGCTCTCGTAATAGGGTTGAGCTACAGATATTTCCCATCAAAAACGGTTCATGTTGTGGTGGTTGATCCCGGTGTTGGCTCCCAGCGAAGACCTATTCTGGTTGTGGGCGAAAATCATTACTTTATAGGGCCTGACAACGGTGTGTTTTCATTGGTCTATCAGAAGGAAAAACAGTTCTTAAAGGTCTATGAGATTACAGCTGATCATTACTTTGTGGAAAAAAACTCTCCCACCTTTCAGGGGCGCGATCTGTTTGCGCCTGTTGCAGCCTGGTTGACTAAAGGTGTACTGTCTTCTAATTTCGGAGACGAAATAAACGATTACAGGACTATTCCTTTTCCTGAGCCAGAAAGACCAACAAGAAAGGCCCTTGAGGGAGAGGTTATTTATATTGACCATTTTGGTAATGCAATTACTAACATTTCCAGGGACCATTTAAACGATAAGGCCGGCAATTGCAGGATTGTCTTTAAAGGCAACACCCTTAAACTTAAACGCTTTTATTCCGAGGCTGAAGACAAAGGGCTGTACTGTCTCTTTAACAGCCACGGTTTACTGGAGCTGTTTGTTTATCGCGGCAATGCTGCAAAGGACTTTCAGATCCAGATAGGTGACAGAATTGGTATTATTTTTATTTAGTATCAGGGTGGCCGGAAAATCACTCCCCCACCCTCACCCGGGCATTCATAACATATATAACCACTGCCGGTTAAGTTGATGTAAACAACAGGTTCATCCGGGTCGTCAGACTCAATAGATACAAATCCACTCTTTTCTGCATCTGTTACAGGTGTAAATGATACTGTTAGCCTGCACATGTTTGCTGCGTTCAGTAATAACGGACAGTCATGAGTAAGAGAGAATTCCTGATCAGCCGAAAGTGTGATATTATTAATCTGTAGAGGCTGGTAGCCTGTGTTTTTGATGTAAAAGGTGTGGCTAACCGTCTCGCCAATTAAAACTCCATAAAAGTTGTAACTGGTTTGCTCTACTGTAATGTCAACAAGGTCTCTTTCCTGTGCCTCCGAAACAGTTTCTGTACAGATCTGATCTGCTGTAGAGTTGGTATCCACTGGTTTGGTAGGAAAATCAATCACCAGAGAAGTGCTATCAACCGGAATTACCGATGTTTCAAAAACGACAAAGCTGCTTTCAGCAGGGACTATTTCTGTCCAGTCTATAAGTGTACATGACATACCAATATTACCAAGGGTATCTGTTTTCATTATCCAGGCATCATAATTATCTGAACCATAGGGAGTATTTCTGAACGACCGGGTATAGCCCGCAACAACATAGTCGCTCTCTATTGTTTGCTCTATCCAGTATGCTACATCTGTGCTGTCTCCACCATATCTCTTCTGCCATAGTATGTCTCCTGATTGGTCAACCCTGACAATCCAGATATTATCACCTGTACCATCTCTGTTACTCAGAACCCCTGTCATAATGTAACCACCATCTGCTGTCTGACTGATAGAGTAACCATAGCTTCCATAATACTGACTTCCGTATTCACCATAGCTCTTCTGCCACAGTATATTTCCTGATGAGTCGAGCTTTAACAGGAATGCACTACCTGTACGGAGTGTTGTTCCCACAACAATATATCCACCCTCAGAGGTCTCTTTTATCTGATAGGCATAGTTCCAGCCCCTGTCATCGTATCTCTTTTGCCACTGAATATTACCCGAGGAATCAATTTTTAGTATCCATAAATCTGTCTTATTGGTGTCATCTACCTCAGTAACACCAGCTACGATATAGCCACCATCAGAAGTAAGATCGATTGAGTTAGCATAGTCATCGTATATTCCACCGTAAGTTTTCTCCCAGAGGATGTTACCAGAAGGATCTATCTTTAACACCCTGAAGTCAGAACGGCCTCCCACATATTTGTTACCTGCAATCACAAATCCTCCGTCAACAGCCTCCACTATCTGGAAGTTTATTCCCCAATTATCCATATTTTCATCAATTTCACTATCATAGAGTTTTTGCCATTCCATATCACCATATCTATTAATTTTAAAAATTCTCAGGATATAAAAATATCTGAACTCCCTGTGGTATTGTATAGAGCTAACAACCATATAACCACCATCGCTCACCTCTTTAATATCATAAACCCTTCCATAACCAGGGTATCGATATTCCCACTGGATGTAACCAGAAGAGTCAAGCTTGACAATCCATGGATTGTCTGCATCAGCCCCGAAGGAGTTTGTAAGTCCTGATGCAATGTATCCACCATCAGAAGTGGAACGAACAACTGAAAAATACTCTCCGCCATATGAACCACTATCGCCATAGTATCGTGCAAATGTTGCAAGCTGTACTGGTACTGTCATTGAGACCGGAACGGTTTTATCACCGCCATTTGATGTGATGGTTAGGATATGGGTATAAGTGTTATCTGAAGCAAGCCCTGTACGGTCTGCATACAGATATACATCAATAGATGAGCCCGGTACAAGAATGCCGCTACCTTGTGATACAGCAAGCCATGATGGTAGATCGTTATTAATGCTCCATGAAATAGTGGTTGTAGGGCTTGTGTTTTCAATAGTTATCATGCTCCTTGTTTTTGCCTCCCTGAAATCTACCGTAGCAGGTGAAACAGAGATATAGGGTGATACTTCCATGGATACTGGAACCGAAACAACACCACCACTTGATGTTATCGAAAGGTTGTGCTGATATAACCCTGCATCTAAACCTGTACGGTCAACACTTACGATTAATCTCTCAAATACCGAGGGGCTGGTCTCACCACTGGTGGTTGAAACTGCAAGCCAGGAAGGAAGATCCGGAGTAATACTCCAGCTCAATATGTTTGAAGAACTGGTATTACTAATTGAAAGGATGGCATTAGTTTCGGCTGCTCCAAGGTTTATGGATTCAGGTTCCACTGATATAAAAGGTGGAATACCATGACCCGACAGTGCTACTACAACCTCAGGCTCATCAGGATCATCCGAACGGATGATAAGGTCTGCCCAGTGAGTGAAATATACCTGACTTACAGGGTCGTAGGTTACTGTTATTGTGCATGTTTCTCCAGGAGCAATAGTAACAGCACAGTTATTGGTTTGAGTGTAATGAATGGTACTGCCCAGTAGGATATCACTTATATGAAGCTCGCTAATTCCATTGTTTGTTATGTTAATGTTTTTAGATACTTTATTACCAAGTGGGACATCGAGGAATATAAGCTTTTGTGGCTGTACATCTATGTCAGGATTTGTTATAACATTGCCAGTAATTGTAACATTGACTCTCTCATTTAAAGGATCACTGGAGTGAATAGTTAAAGTACCACTGTGAATACCAGCTATTTCAGGACTGAATAATACAGTTACAATGCAGCTTTCTTTGGGATTAAGTATATCTGGACAGTCGTTTGTCTGACTAATTGAACCATCGCCTGATGTGTTAATGGAATAAATATTAAGGTTTGCCTCTCCAGTATTTTTAATAAGAATCTCTTGAGTTCGATAATAATCAGTAATAATGTCTCCGAAATCAATAGACAAGGGAGCAACTGAAATTTCAGCAACTGGTGGATGTTCATAAAAAACATATGCAGCACCAGGCCCGGGATCAAGTGTATCCTGTCCAGGCCCTCTTCCGTAAGCATCAATTATAATGACATCATCACCTGCAAATGGCGAAAGATCTCCTACAGTAATGAATATTCCAAAGCCTGATCCAACGGGGCTAATATTGTTAATATCTCCTATAAATACAAAATCAGTCCCCCGGGGTATTTTCGTATTCAGATCCATCGAATTAAATAAAAAACCTTTGGTAGTTAAATACCATCTTCTGTTTTCAAGATGTATAGTATCAAACTTATCATTTGTTGTTTTCCATAGAGTTTTATTGCTTCCATATAACACCCACACACGGCCAGGAGTTTTTGAGACTTCCCTTCCTGGTGCACCTACTAATAAATCCTGTATACCGTCATTATTAATGTCTCCCCTTGCAAGTGATGATGTCA
>JAADIE010000060.1 GCA_013151495.1 Nitrospirota bacterium
TAAAAATCGTAAACATCGAATAATCAAAATTTAGGGAAGATAACACATACTGTTATCTTCCCTAACCGGTATCAACTTTTTTTCCATCCAAACTGTATTCATAAAATCTTCAAATCTATTTATTTAAAATAGTGTTTAAAAGATATCAAATTTATGTTAAAATGCATATGTAATGGAAGAGATTGGTGTAGTAAAAAGTATAGATGGCGTTATAGCAAAGGTTGTTGTAGAACGAAAAAGTATATGTGATAAATGCACTGAAGGCAAATGCCTGCTTACTGAGGGTGGGGCAATAATTGAGGCCTTTAATCAGGCCAAGGCAAAGGAGGGACAGCGAGTAAGGGTGGTATTCAGACCCTATTCTTACCTGAAAGGCTCTATATTAATCTATGGCATTCCTGCCCTGGCACTAATTATCGGTGCTATAATTGGAAGAGAGATTTTAAGCAAATTCATAAATACCCTGGACCCTGATCTTTTGTCTGCTATTGGTGGTTTTTCTCTTTTAATAATCACCTTTGCCATTGTGCGTGTAATAACACGGAGGATGGAAAAAAAGGTTGAATACAAACCCGTGGTTGAAGAGATCCTTGAACAAAAACAGTAGGATTAAACTAAAAGCTTATTTCAATATCTCACCAATACAAAGGGGGTATTATGGGAAAATTCGAGATTTCAAGAATCAGGAATCTTTCGGTTGTAGCACACGGTGGAGCAGGTAAAACATCTCTTGTGGAGGCAATGCTATACAATTCTGGTATGATCGATAGACTGGGCTCTGTAGAGGCTGGCAATACTGTAACTGATCACGATCCAGAAGAAATTGACCGAAAGATTACCATCTCATCAGCGATCTGTTATTGCGACTGGAATAACCATAGACTAAATATTATAGACACCCCTGGATTCATTAATTTTATCGAGGATACCCGTGGATGTTTGAGGGTATCTGATGGAGCACTTTTAATTGTAAGTGCCATCTCGGGAGTAAAAGCTGAAACTGAAAAAATCTGGAAGTATGCATGTGAATATGAGCTACCAAGGGTAATTTTTATAAACAAAATGGACAGAGAAAATGCCAGTTTTATTCGTGCAATAGGCGATCTCGAGAAATCCTTTGAGACCGAGGCCATTCCATTAAACCTCCCTATCGGTGAGGGCCCTTCATTTAAAGGGGTAGTAGATCTGGTCAGGATGAAGGCCTACGAATATGTGGATGGCAAGAAAAAAGAGATAGACATGCCTTCCGATCCCAATATAGAGGAATACAGAAAAAAACTGGTTGAAAAGATCGCTGAGGCTGATGATGAACTTATTGAAAAGTATCTTGAAGGAGAGGAGCTTACAGAGGAAGAGATAATAAAGGGAATAAAGGAAGGCTCGTTGACGAGACGGTTTTTGCCTGTTTTATGTGGTTCAGCCACATCAAATATTGGAATAGATTTACTTCTCGATGCAGTAGTACTGTGCCTGCCTTCTCCAGAAGAGATGGCAAGAATACGACCTATTAGTGGTAAAAACCCGAAAGATGGCTCTGATGTTTTAAGGAATCCCTCTGAGTCAGATCCATTTTCAGCCTATGTCTTTAAAACAATAGCCGATCCTTTTGCTGGTAAACTAACCGTAATGAGGGTATACTCTGGAGCATTAAAGGCTGACTCAACTGTTTACAACTCAAGCACAGACACAAAGGAAAGAATAGGCCAGGTCTTTTACATGATGGGCAAAAAACAGTTACCAGCGCAATCATTAGGTCCTGGTGAAATTGGTGTGGTAGCAAAACTCAAAAACACAAATACCGGCGATACCCTATGTGACGAGTCGAACCCTATTGTGTTTGAACCTGTCAAATTCTCTGAACCCATTATCTCTTACGCTATCTCACCAAAAAGCAAGGGAGACGAGGAAAAGGTTAGCGCCGGACTCCAGAGAATCCTTGAAGAAGACCCCACACTTAAGTACCACAGGGACGAGGAATCAAAGGAGATGATTATTTCCGGAATGGGCCAGGTCCATATAGAGGTTGCCCTTCAGAAGTTAAAAAGAAAGTTTGGTGTTGAAGTCGAAATGAAAACACCTAAGATCCCATATCGTGAAACCATAAGGGCAAGGGCAAAGGCCCAGGGCAAATACAAAAAACAGTCTGGTGGTCGTGGTCAATATGGTGATTGCTGGATCGAGATAGAGCCACTTCCTCGTGGCGAGGGCTTTGAGTTTGTTGACAAAATAGTCGGTGGAGTAATACCTCGTCAGTACATACCAGCAGTTGAAAAGGGAATAGTGGAGACCCTGAAGCAGGGTATCCTTGCCGGCTATCCGATGGTTGATATCAAGGTTACCCTATTCGATGGTTCATACCACTCGGTAGACTCATCTGAGATGGCCTTTAAAATAGCAGGCTCCATGGCTATCAAAAAGGCTGCCATGGATGCAAAACCGGTACTTTTAGAGCCAATTATGAAGGTGGAGGTCATAACCCCTGAAGACACACTGGGCACTGTGATTGGAGACCTGAATGCAAAGCGTGGCAAAGTTCAGGGTGTAGAGCCTCAGGCAGGCGGAAACCAGAAGATAATAGCCCTTGTACCAATGGCAGAAATGCTTACTTATGCCAACCAGTTACACAGTCTTACATCAGGACGCGGATTGTATTCTATGGAATTTTCTCATTATGAAGAAGTTCCATCCAATATTGCTCAGAAAATAATAGAAGAACGCAAAAGAGAAAAGGATTCCGAGAAGTCTTAACATGTCAAAAAAGGTATTGTTCATCTTATTCTTAATCAGTTTACTTTTCTCCAATGGTTATGCCGAGATAGTGAACCTAAAAACCAGTGGTTCTGTTATCAGCCTTCAGGTGCGTGATGAAAAGCTGGACAGTATTCTAAGAATGCTATCTAAAAACTTCTCTTTTAAATACACCGTTCCACCTACGCTTGCACAAAAAACTATTACAACTAACATAAACAATAAGCCATTGGACAGAGTAATTAAGAGGGTCCTCTCATTAATTAACGGAAACAATTATACAATTATTTACTCAAAAAACGGCGATATTAAAATGGTAAAGATCTTTGAAAGAACCACACACCTCCCGAAAAGACAACTAAGCTCTAAAAGAAAATATTCCAGAGGAATTATTAACAGAAGACCGGTCAGAAGAAGACCGGTTACAATACCACCTCCAATTTATTCCACACCACCTGATCTTTACAACGAAGACCTCTTTGATGATAATGAATTCTACTATCCTGAGTTTCAGGGAGAGATACAATATCCACCACAACGGCGTAGTCCGTATATTCCATTTCAGGAAAGGGAATAATCTATAGTCCGAACTCCTTTAATAGATCATCCACATCTCCCTGATTTTCAAATACTTCCTTTTTTTGCTTTTCGGTCTTTTTCCCAAATAGCTCTATCAGGTTCTTGAGCTCCTTTTCTAAAGTTGTGGTAAGATCTATTACCTTTTTAATAATCTGACCTGTGAGGTCCTGATACTCCTGAATCAATATC
>JAADIE010000088.1 GCA_013151495.1 Nitrospirota bacterium
TAAAAAAACAGCGTCAACGAATCCTCGCTCCTCAAGCAAGGAAAAAACAACTGTTAAAAAAGCGAATGGGGCATTTTCTATAGCCACACCTAAGTGGTTACCAACCGTGGATAGAAACTGCATGTCAAGAGATGTAAAACTCTCGGGTTCATGTTTGCCAACCCCTAATACACCGACCACCTTCCAGCCAATGTTATCAAGGGACTTTACTTTTAGTGGCACTCCGGCAATACTTCTAAAACCTGTGCCTGAGAGTTTTATATGGGTTATTCTCGGATCGTTCTGGGCATCTTTGACAAGCAGAGAACGTCCGGACTTCAGGACTCTTCCAATAAAGCATTCATAGGGTTTAAGAGATCTTGCATCTTTGAATATTTCCTCTTTCATTCCCTTGAAACAGCATAGTTTAAGCTCCTGGGAGTCGTCTTCTACAAGGTATATCCAGGCAGCATCAACCTCAAGGGTATTAACAAGACCATCTATAACAGATTTTGTGAGTTCTTCCAGACTGGTGGATTCACTTAGAATACGGGACAGTTCATTATAGGTGTTAATTTCTCTTCTTCGTTGTGTGGCCCTGTGTGCTATCTTCAGTATGTTCGAGATATCCTCTATGACCACTGTAAAACCGTCTTTCCTTGAAACTATTGTAATCTTGGCAGGAAAGACCTCGCGGTCCTTTCCCATACATCTTCCGTCAAAGACATGAATGTCGGAGGTTAGTAGTGAAGGATTTATTGTTGGTGAAATAACAATATTGTTGATCCTGGAGCCCAGGATTTCATCTTTCCGGAAGAAGAGCTTAGTGGTTACCGTTGTGTTACAGTCTGTGATAACAAGGTCTCTATTTGTAAAAAAGGCCGGAAGATGCAGGGCATCAAGTGTTTGCCATAGCAGGTCTATAGATGCATCAGTCAATAGAGTGTCCATAAATTTATTTTAGCATAATAGAAGATAGGCAAATCTAAATAATGTTTTATTAGGTTATAGCCCGATAACAACGACAAGCCATTTTTAGACAGGGGATATTAATTTTTCGTCTCATTCTCGCAGGCCATCCATGGCCTCAGTGCCCCAAAAAGTCTGCGACTTTTCGGGGGCCCCTAGCTCCGAGGAAATTTTGCGTGCTTGCCATCACGGCAAGCACGCAAAATTAAATCCACTCAAAATTAATATCCCCTGTATTCATTTTGATAATTCTTTGTTGAACCTTAATGTTTCAATCCTCAACGTAAACAGGTTAAAATATACACTATGAAATTAACCATAGGTCACCTTTCGACACTGTATCATACTTCAATTCTTATGATAGCCCGTCCTGAACTCACCAGTGATCTTTCCTTTGAGATAGACTGGCGGCTCTTTGGTACAGGGCCAGCCATAGTAGAGGCCTTTAAAAACAATCAGATCGATATGGCTTATATCGGATTGCCACCAGCCATTATAGGAATAGCCGAAGGCCTTGATATAGTCTGTATTGCCGGTGGGCATGTTGAGGGTACAGTCCTTGCAGCTGGCAAAGATTCGCTTACTCATAAAGAGGCATCATTGTGTGAGATCCTCGGGCAGTTTAAGCGAATTGCTGTACCAGGGAAGGGCTCTATACATGATCTTATCCTTCAGGCCATTGTGAGTGACTGCAAAGTAAATGTTACAGTGCTTAATATGCCCTGGGCTGATGAGGCGCTTGAGAGCTTTGTAAAGGGTGATGCTGATGCTGTGATTGGTACACCAGCCCTGGCCCAGGCTGTAATTACTTATGCTAATGGGCAGGTGGTGTATCCACCGTCGGGGCTATGGCCTTACAATCCAAGCTATGGCATTTTGATAAGACGGTCTATACTGTACGATAAGTACGATGAGGTCAAACAATTCGTAGAACTTCATGAAAGATTTACTGAGATACTACGAAAAAATCCGGAGGATGTAGCCGATAGAATTTCAGAGTGCATGGCGGTGGTAGATACAGATTTTGTGCTGAATACCATCAGAATATCTCCCTGCTACTGTGCGGCATTGCCAGAGGAGTATATAAGATGCACCGAGGAATTAATGAAAAAACAGTTTGACCTTGGTTACATAGGCAGGGCTGTCGATTTAGAAAGGGTTTTTGACCTTTCAATAATTAAAGAGATCCATCCTGAGAGGCATCATTACAAATAGATGACACAAAGGGTTATAGTTAGAAAACAGGCAGATTACGATTATACAAGCCTCAGAAAGAATATATTCAGTATATTTGAATGCCTTACGAATGGGGCCTTTTCTGCCGGACAAAGGGTGGTGGTTAAGCCTAATCTCCTGTCACCTGCCTCCGAGGAAAAGGCCATGCTTACTCATCCTCTGGTTGTAAAGGCCGTGGTTGAGTATCTGCTGGAGTATGCCTTGAAGATAACCATATCCGACAGCCCGGCAATGGGCTCTTTCAGAAAGGTGCTAAAAGAGGGTGGATATCTTGAGGCCCTTGAGGGGTTGCCGGTACAGTTTAGGGAGTTTAAAGAGACCAGGATGGTTGATATTGGTAAACCCTTTGGTGAGATTGAGCTTTCAAAGGATGCCATAGAGGCAGACCATGTTATTAACCTTCCGAAACTAAAGACCCACAGCCAGATGCTTCTAACCCTTGGGGTCAAGAACCTGTTTGGTTGCGTGGTTGGTCTTTCCAAGCCAAAGTGGCATTACAAGGTAGGAGTGGATAGAAAAAGGTTTGCCCAGTTGCTATACCAGATTTCAAAGACCATCAAACCGACGATCACCCTTATTGATGGTGTGCTTGCCATGGAAGGAGATGGCCCGGGTAAAAGCGGTACTCCGCGACAATTGGGCGTTTTAATTGGTGGAAACAGCCCGGTAGCTACTGACATTGTTGTATGCAGGATTCTGGGGATTGAGCCATCAAGGCTTCTTACAAATACCGTGGCTTTAGAGGATGGAATTGAGCCTGATTCGGTGGTACTGGAAGGAGAGTTCGATGTTTTAAGAGACTTCAGGTTTCCAAACATGGGGCCAATCATGTTTGGCCCTGAAAGGATACACGGACTGCTAAGAAGACACCTGATTGAACGACCGGTTGTAGATGACGACCTGTGCAGGCAGTGTGGAGAGTGCTGGCGCTACTGTCCGGCATCTGCACTTGAAAAGGGTAAGTACGCAGTAAGGTTTGATTATGAAAAATGCATCAGATGCTATTGTTGTGTTGAGGTCTGCCCACATGGTGCATTAAGGGTGAAAGAACCACTTGCAGGTAGGGCCTTAAGAAAATTGACAGGCTTAAAGTAGGGACAATCTTTCTTTTATCCTTTCTTTGCTTTCGTGGTCAGTAACTATTACCAGCCTTCCTCTGTCCACTGTCCTGTCGAGCTTTCTTGTGTAGAGTTTTCCTGATGCAATGTCAACAACAAATGTGCCCTCAGGGCTGGTAAAAAGGGCCTTTGCCCTGAAAACATTGCCATGTTTCTTTTCAAGCAGTTCCCTGAAGAGGCTCTCAATCGTGGCCAGCTCTGTATCTGCAGGAAGACTGACTGCAATACTTTCCACATGCAGATGATGTTTATTGTTGTACTGCTTTTTGGTTACCCTCGGGTGGGGCAAGTCGATATTAATCTTGGCCTTTACTGTAGGCAGTATTATGGCAGACTGATTGAGGGCCTCCAGGATCTTAACTATCTTTAATACATCCTGGGTGGTAACGAGATCGATTTTATTAATTAGCAGGATGTCCGAGTTCCTGATCTGATCCTCAAAGAACTCTCCATACATCTGGGCATTATAAATGTCGAGAAAATCCACAGAATCAATTATTCCAATAACAGTGTATTCAGTAATACCTACCTCATTTAGTGCCTCAATGATACCACTGGGAGAGGCAATACCACTTGGTTCAACAATCAACTGCTGTGGCTTAATATCGGAAATGATCCTGTTAAGGGTGGTGATCAGATCGAACTTGAGGGTGCAACAAACACAACCACTTGGTAATTCTATGGTCTCTCCAGCATCTGATTTCAATAGTTCTGCATCTATACCAAGTTTGCCAAAGTCGTTTACCAGAACCACTGTCTTTTCCGTGGTGTGCTTTAGATAATTCTGCACAAAGGTGGTCTTTCCTGCACCAAGCATCCCTGTTACTATTAGGGTTTTCATAGTCAGATATTAGAAAAAGCAAGAAATATACCTGAACCTGTAACCACCTGGATAAATTATATAAAGTCTGGTGAGCGGATCAATGCTGAGGAATATTTACACAGATAGGTTGTGGAATTATTCCTCAGCCGTTAAGTGTTTAATGTATAAGTGGCTGTTTTTATAGAGAAATGATTCTGGCATTTAAATTGCTCTTTTTTAATTTAAAGATATCATAAAATTTTTTATGTTTCACTGAAGGAGGAAATATGACACCCAGAGAGATTATCCTTAAGGCCTTCGAAGGGGGCACACCCGAGAGGGTACCAGTAACGCTGTTTGGTGGGGGGATGTGGAGTATTAAGAATTGGGGAAGCTCTTTCCAGGAGCTTGCCAATGATGCCGAGCGCATGACCCGGATGCTGGTAGAAATGAGTGAAAAACTTCAGTGTGATATTGTTTATGCTGGTTCAGGTTACAACAACTTTCATGCCTCTGCCCTTGGTGGAAAAATAAAGTTCAGAGAAATTGGTGCACCAGACCTTGAGGAGCCTCTTGTCAGTTCAGAAGAGGATATCGAAAAACTGAATATCGAGGACATTGATAAAGATGAGACAATAAATACCGTAAAAGAGGCCCTGAGAAAAACAAAGGCCCAGATTGGTGACAAATACGTGGTGACCATGACAGCCTGGGGGCCATTTACCCTTGCAGCAAGGCTGGTAGGCGAAGAGGATATGATGAAGGCCACCTTCAAAAAACCGGCCTTTGTTGAAAAGGTAATCAATTTTGCCACCGACCTTTTAATTCATCTATATACGGATATAGTTGAGGATGGTACGCTTGAGGTGATCAGCCTTGCTGACCCAACGGCATCTGGTGATCTTATATCCAAAAGGCAGTTCAAGCAGTTTGCCATACCTGCGTTAAAGAGGTTTACCGACTGGGCACGCTCCAAAGGAGTCCATACATTGCTTCATATTTGTGGCAACACAACAGACAGACTGGAGCTGTTTCCAGACACTGGAGCCAGCTGCATAAGTCTTGACCACAAGACAGATATCGCCAAGGCAAAGGAGGTCTTACATGGTAAGATCTGTTTTGCAGGTAATGTCGACCCGGTACAGGTAATGCTTCAGGGTAGTGTTGAGGATGTTGAGAGGACCTGCCGGGAGATCATAGACAAGGCAGGTAAAGACGGTGCCTTTGTGCTCATGCCCGGATGTGATATCCCACCAGATGTGCCTTACGAAAATATACAAAAGTTTATACAGGTTGCACATGAATTTAAATATTGAGGATGGAATTATGGAAAGGTATAGAAAAATAATCAAAGGGGAGGTGATATGCAAAAGGGGGAAAAAGATTAGGGGAGGCACATTATGGGAATTTTAGAGAGTTTAAAGAAGTTTCTGGCCTTAAGGCCAGAAAGCAATCAAAACAAGGAGGTAGGTATGTCGGAAGAGAAAAAATTAACACCTGAAGAGGCAAATCAGTACATGGAAGAGAAGATGCTCTTTACGCCAAGGATGTTCAAGATCATCAACCAGCTTAATCCTGAGGCAGGAAAGACCTTTGCAGATTTCTATAACTCCTTCTGGAAGGATGGGGCACTTTCTCGTAAGGTAAAGGAGCTTATTTTTATGGCAGGTGGTGTTGCCTATATGTCACCAAGATGCATAGTGCATGTTTTACCAGCAGTAAAGGCTGGAGCAACAGTTGAAGAGGTTTTTGAAGCAGCTGCAATAGGATGCCTGCTTGCCGGTTTTGTACCAAATGGCCCTGGTATCCCCTATGCTTTTGAGTATGCAGTAAAATGTGTTGAGCTTGCTCAGAAGATACAGAAAGGTGAGGATTGGGAGTATCTACCACCTCCGAAATTCGATCACGGTATATATTAAAAAGCAGTTTTTATTTTGCCTGAAACTCACAGGGCGATATGTCAGGCAGCAGGCTTTAAGAAGTAAGGTTTTATAGATAAAAAAAATAAAGGCACAATGAGGGTACTATTGTGTGGGCTTGCCATATCGCCCTTTTATTGATCTTTTAAAATGAGGGGCCTTGTCCCTCGGAGGTACTGATAGTTCTAAAATTAAAAAAGAAAAGTGCAAGGAGTTAGGATATGTTCAGATTCAGTAGACAACAAAGGGTATGCGAAATAAACGGTATCAAAGTTGGTGGACAGCCCGGAGAGAATCCGCCTTTACTGATTGCATCAATGTTTCACAATAAGGATAGAATACTTGAAGACAGAAAAACAGCAAAGTTTGATCGTAAAAGGGCTACCGAATTGATAAGGATCCAGGAAGAACTCAGTAAAAAGACCGGGATTCCTGCAATGGTTGCTATGGTTGCAAATACACCCGAAGAGGCTCGGGTATATATAGATTTTTACCTTGAGACCACTGATATGCCCTTTGGTATAGACATGTGGGTGGCAGACAAAAGGGCAAAGGCAACCGAGTATATTGCCAAAATTGGGGCTCAGGACAGATTCTTATACAACAGTATAACACCCTGGGATAAAGACATTAAAGGACAGGTTCAGAGACTCAAGGACCTTGGCATTAAGCATGTTGTTATTCAGGCCTTTGACGACCAGGATCAAAGCCCAATGGGCAGGCTCAAGTCTCTTGAGATGATTTTAGAGCAGGGTGCCGATGACTTTGAAACCATACTTGTCGATACATCAGTAATGAATCTTCCAGCTACAAGTTTTTCTCTGATTGCAAACAGGATAATTAAGGAAAAATTAGGGCTTCCCTGTGGAGGAGCCTACTCAAATGGTACCCATATGTGGAAAGAGGTAAAACAGGAGTGGGGACTTGATGGCTTCAGGGCAATGGATGCAACTGCCCAGGGAATGTCTACAGCCCTGTGGAGTGACTTCAATTTCTATGGGCCTATTGTTACAGCAACCAGAATCTTTCCAGCAGTGGCAACAGCCCATATTCTGCTTAGTACCCTTGTGTATGATGAGCTTGGTGATATACCTGACAATCCTGAACTACCTATTAACAAGTACTTCAGGGATTTTGTGTTGAAGGTAAGAGAGGGTGGTGCAAGGAGAAAGAAGAAGGCTTCATAAATAAAGGTGAAGGGTTTTATCTAAAAGTCGTAATAGGGATTTTTAATAAATAAAAAAAGCTTGAAAGGAGAACGCTCTATGGCAGTAAGTATCAGTAACTCAAAGGAACGAATTACCAGGCTTTTTAATGGTGAACCCATTGATCGTACACCCTGTTTTAGTGGAATGGGGAATGTTACTACCGAGGGCCTGAAGAGTTTTGGCTATAAGTTTGCCTCAACCCATTTAGATGCAAAACAGATGGCTGATGTGGCTGCAAGTACATATAAGCTCTTCGGGTTTGAGTGTGCGGTAGTACCTTTTGATCTGTGTGTTGAGGCCGAGGCCCTTGGTTGTCAGATCAATGTCTATGCCCATTCAGAGGATATCCTTTATCCAACGATCAAGGAAAAGGTTATCCACAACGAAGACGAGATGGATATTACTATCCCCTCTGACCTGCTTGAAAGGGGCAGGATTAAACTGGTTCAGGAGGCTATCAGGCTGCTGAAGGATGACATTGGAGATGAGGTGCCCATCGGAACCTATGTTCTTGGCCCATTTACCCTGGCCGGACAGATTATGGAGCTTAATGACCTGCTGAAGCTTTCATTTAAAAAGCCTGATAAGGTGGGTGCACTGCTTGACAAACTGGCCGATGTGATTATTGACATAGCAAGGGCCTATGAGGAGACAGGGGTTGATTATATCACCGTAAGGGAAATGGGAGCTACCAGTGATGTTCTGAGCCCGAGGGTTTTCAAAAACCTCATCCTGCCGTATCTTAAGAAGATTTTCGACCAGTTGAAGGGCAACACAGTTTTACATATATGTGGTAAAACAAACGATATTGCTCCGTTCATGATGGAGTCGGGCGCAAAGGCAATCAGTGTAGACCAGAAGAACGATGTGGCAGAAACAAGAAAAAAACTTGGTGCCGATGCCCTTATATTTGGAAACTACGACCCCTACAATGTACTTGTTACTGGCGATGAGGAAAAAGTAAGAAGCACCATACGCGAGTGTATTGAAAATGGTGTTAGTGCTGTCTGGCCTGGATGTGACATCTGGCCTACGGTACCACCTGAAAACATGAAAGCCATGATGGATGAAATAAACAGGAGGTGATGAATATGTTAACAGAAGAAAAGAAAAAGGAAATCCTTGAAAGACTCAAAAACGGTGTTATTCAGTATGATGAGGATGCTGTTAAGGAGGCTGCCCAGGAGGCAGTTGAGCTTGGTATGGATGCAAACGAGGCAATCTTTGATGGACTTGTATCTGGAATGGAGGAGGTCGGAAGGTTGTTTGAAGAACAGGAGTATTTTGTTCCTGAGCTTCTGATGTGCGCCGATGCCCTTTATGCTGGGCTCGATATCCTGAAACCCCATGTCAAGAAGATGGATTTAGGTGTTAAGGGCTCTGTGGTTATTGGAACAGTTGAGGGTGATGTTCACGACATTGGAAAGAATATCGTTAAGATGATGTTTGATGTTGCAGGATTTGAGGTTTACGACCTTGGCCGTGATGTTCCTCTTGATAAGTTTGTAGAGGAGCAGTTAAAGACAGATTCGGAGCTTGTCTGCCTTTCAGCCATGATGACAACCACCATGGTTGGAATGCAAAAGGTTATTGAAAAACTGAGGGCCAAAAACCCCAATGTTAAAATAATGATCGGTGGTGCACCTGTATCAAAGGAGATTGCTGAAAAATGGGGTGCCGATGGTTATGCCCCTGATGCTAACAATGCCCTTAAAGAGGCAATTAATATGATTAGTGCCCTGAAGAAGATGAGAGAGGAGGCTGAGAGCAATAAGACCCAATCCTGATGAGATAAAGGAGTTATTAAGACGGGAGGGTGCCACACTGGTGGGTATCGGAGATGTTACACCGGCCCTGAGTGATGACATCCGGCATCTGAACAGGGCCATCTCTATTGCCCTTAACAGACAGCTAAACGCAAGAACTGTTGATACACTTATTTATCTGCAGGAGGTGGCTGTTACTTGGCTTAAAGATAGAGGATACAGATATCTGTCGATTCCACCAGATTCTGACAGGCGTAACAACTCCTTTGTTTCAAAGCTTTACGGACTGTTCTGCCATAAAACTGCAGCCACCTGTGCAGGGCTTGGTTGGATTGGTAAGAACGGGCTGGTAATTAATGAAAGGTACGGCTCAAAGCTTTCGTGGGCTACCGTATTAACGGATGCCCCCTTTGAGCCGGATGAGCCCATACAGGAGTCCAGGTGTGGTGATTGTGACCTGTGTGTCAGGTACTGTCCATCGGGTGCACTGGTAGGTTCAAACTGGACTGTCAAAGAACCCTTTAAGCCAATTGTTAGATACGATAGTTGTAGATCATTGAAAAGAGACCTGAAGGATTTTCGCGAAAAGCCCAATTGTGGTCTGTGTGTCAATATTTGTCCCTATTCAAGAATGGACAATGCCGACAGGGAAGAAGGAGAGACCTTTCAATGTTGTACAATGGCATTATAGAGTACTTTTATCAGGTTCCGGTTTACCCCCTCCTTGCCCCCTCATCTAAACCGGAACCTGCTTTTTATAAAGGAGTTGTGTCCTCTTAGTATATCAGATTTATAGAGTTGTTCTGGAGTAATCTTAAATTACCAGTAAAGGAGGCAAGAAAGGTATGAAGAAATACAAGGTAATATTTCAGCCCTCTGGCAGAAGAGGCGAGATCGAAGAAGGAAAGACCGTGCTCGAGGCTGCCCAGGCCCTGGGAGTAGACATTGAGGCCGTATGTGGTGGTAAAAAGGTATGTGGAAAATGCAAGGTAAGGATAGAAGAGGGATTTTTCGAAAAAGATGGAATCGAGTCTGGAATGAAGCACCTGTCGCCCTTTACAGAGGACGAGGAAAAGCATATAAAACCCGAAGATGGTCCAAATATGAGACTTGCCTGTGCCGCAGAAATCAGAGGAGACCTGAAGGTGTTTGTTCCTGAAAAGTCCAGGGCTGGAAAGCAGGTTGTAAGAAAGGCGGCCAAAGAGCTTAAAATAAAACTCGACCCGGCAGTCAAAAAGTACAATGTAAAACTGGAAGAGCCCTCTCTTCATGACATGACAAAGGGTGACATGGAAAGGGTACTGGAGTACATGAGTGATGAATACGGGTTGAATGATCTAAGTTTTGATTACACGGCCCTGAGGGAACTACAGGATGTATTAAGAAAGGGCCAGTGGAACATCACAGTTACAGTATGGATGGACAAAGAGATAATAAAGGTGGAACCAGGTTTTGTGGAACCCTCTTATGGCCTTGCTGTGGATGTAGGTACCACGACTGTGGTTGGATATCTCTGTGATCTTAACACGGGCAAGGTTATCAATACAGAGTCAATGATGAATCCTCAGGTTCCCTACGGAGAGGATGTTATGTCCAGGATCACCTATGCCATGACCAATCCCGAAGGGCTTGAGACAATGCAAAAGGCCATCATAAATGGCTTGAACGAGATAATTGAAAAGGTAAGCGCCGACCTCAGGGTAAATGGCAAAAACGGTGGTTCTGCTATTGTTGATATGACAATAGTTTTCAATACGGCAATGCATCATATATTCCTTGGTTTCAATCCTGAGTATATAGGTAGATCTCCCTTTATACCGGCTGTGCAGCATTCTGTGAATATAAAGGCAAGGGACCTGGGCCTGAAAATAAACAGTGGCTCCTATGTTCATGTGCTTCCAATAGAGGCTGGTTTTGTTGGTGCAGACAATGTGGGTGTTTTGATTGCCGAAGAGCCCTATAACCAGGATGAGATGGTATTGATTATTGATATAGGTACAAATGGTGAGTTGCTGCTTGGTAACCGGGAGAGAATATGTTCAACCTCCTGTGCCACCGGACCGGCCTTCGAGGGGGCACAGATAAAGTTCGGTATGCGTGCTGCCCCAGGAGCTATTGAGAAGGTCAGGATTGATCCTGAAACCAAAGAGCCCATGTACAAGGTAATAGGTAAGGCCGACTGGCATACCCACCTTCAGGAGGTTAATGCAAAGGGTATTTGTGGCTCCGGAATTATTGATGCAGTGGCCGAGATGTTCAAGGCTGGTATAATTGATAAATCCGGTAAGTTCAATATGGACCTTGATACGCCAAGGGTAAGAAAGGGTTCAGACGGTAAACCAGAGTATGTTATTGCCTGGGCAGAAGAGACCTCAATAGGCACCGACATAACCATTACACAGGCTGATGTAAGGGCCCTTCAGCTTGCTAAAGGTGCTCTTTATGCCGGGGCCAAGTTGATGATGAAGAAAATGGGCATAGATAAGCTCGACAGGGTAGTACTTGCCGGTGCATTTGGTAGTTACATTGATAAAGAGTCTGCCCTGACCCTTGGAATGTTTCCTGATTGCGACCTGGACAGAGTTTACGCAGTAGGTAATGCTGCAGGTGATGGAGCCAGGATGGCTTTACTTAACAAGGCAAAGCGTGTTGAGGCTGATGAAAAGGCAAGATTTGTTGAGTTTATGGAGATCGCCGTAGAACCTGAGTTTGAGAAAGAGTTTATGATGGCCATGCATATACCCCATATGAAAGATAAATTTCCAAACCTTAAAAAGGTCTTTGAAGAAAAGAATGTACCTGTTAAGATAAGGGGATGATCCGGGATGACGAAAGCCAAGGTTGATCCAGGTATATGTGGGCTGAAGTCTGAGGTAGTTGTCAGTAAGAAAGACAAGCAGAGCTTCTCAATACAGATACAATCAGATTGTGATATGGTGGAAAAGCTGGGTGAAAAGATAGTAGAACTTGGGCTGATGGATGTGTTTAAGAGGATTATAGACAATCCGGTTTACACAGAGGGATCCAGGTGTCTCAGACATACATCCTGTCCGGTACCCTCGGCAGTGTTGAAGGCTCTGGAAATTGAGGCAGGACTTGCATTACCTAAGGATGTAAAGATAGAATTTGAGACTGAGGAATGAGTTCCTCTGAAAGTACTTTGCTCAGGAGGTGTGTTGATGGCTGTAATAATGGATGGTCGTAAGCTCTCTGAGGAAATCAAGGAAAAGGTAAAAGAGACCGTAAAGGAGCTTAACAGGTTTAAGATTGATGTTGGGCTTGCGGTGTTAAGGGTTGGTGAGAATCCCGCTTCCACTCAATACTACAGGGCAATTCTAAGGGCCTGCCAGAGCGTTGGTATAACTGCGTACAAGTATGACCTTCCAGAGAACAGTTCCGTGAACGAGATCTTGAACACAATAAAAGAAATAAACAGGGACGAACGCATAAATGGACTCCTCGTGCTTTTCCCACTGCCAAAGAACATAAATGCCAGAAGGGTAGTAAATGAAATCCTGCCTGAAAAGGACATTGATGGCCTCGGGTCTATTTCTGTTGGAAGACTTGCAGCCGATGAATCATCCTTTCAGATTCTTAAACATGGCCAGTACAACATGCTCAATGAACTCAGGTTTATGCCTTCTGTGGCAAGTTTTCTACCCTGTACACCCTTTGGTGTAATCAGGCTGCTTGATTATTACAATATCGATTTAAAAGGAAAACACGCGGTGGTAATTGGCAAGAGTCTGGCAGTTGGAAAACCACTGTCCATGATGCTTCTTGCCAAGGAGGCCACTGTTACAGTTTGTCATAAAAGTACAAAGGATCTGGCACAGTTTACCAGGCAGGCAGACATTATATGCTCTGCCACAGGTGTTAGAGGTCTTATAAAGGCAGATATGGTTAAGGAGGGTGCTGTAGTTGTTGATATCGGTATTATTGTGCTTGATGATGGAAGAATTGTTGGTGATGTGGAGTTTGAAGAGGTAAAGGAAAAGGCCTCATATATTACACCTGTGCCAGGTGGTGTTGGGCCCTTGACTATTGCTATGTTGCTTGAAAATACAGTAAGGTCTGCCCGTAGAAATGAATTTATGAAAACACCTTTTATGCTTGAATAACATCAGTGCCATGTGCTTGAATGCTTCTGGCGATAATAACATATATAGTTTTGTTGATAGTTTATGTAAAAGGAGTATTTTATATAAAGATACTACTTCAGGGTGGACAAAAAAGAGAGCTTTATCTGCCTGACCGCAAAAAGGGCAGATGGTTAATTCTGAGCATTTTTGATGTGCTTTTTTTAAGAAGGCTATTTCGCGTTAACAAACTCCTTTGGATAGGAGAGTGGCTGTTCCATATATCCTTTGTGTTTGTCGTTCTTTCTCATTTAAGGTTTATCCTGAATTTTTTACCCTCATGGTGGTCTCATCTGGTATGTATAGGTAAATATGCAGGAGTGGTTATGACCATAAGCATGCTTTACATTTTGACTGTAAGGGCCAGCATAGATTACAAGAGATACATTTCACCTGGTAATCTTTTGCTAATTCTCCTGATCTTTTTTATAGGGCTTTCCGGTTTATTGCTGCGGTATACTTTTAGAGTAGATGTGATAGCTGTTAAGGCATTCATGTTAGGTGTGTTTGGTTTTTCTCCCCAACCTGCTCCTGAGCATGGGATCTTTATTTTTCACTATCTTCTTGTATTGTTGCTTCTGATTTATCTGCCCTCACATATCCTTACTGCACCTATTACAACCTCGGAGGCAAGAAAAAGAGAATACTTTGTCACTTATAAACAGACCATGGATGATGAGAAAATTTACTGAAATACTGACAGTAAAAGAGATAACAGAGCTCAAGGCCTGTACACAGTGCAGGGAATGTCTGAGGTACTGTCCTGTTCAGGAAGTAACCGGAAAAACAGAGATATCACCGTCTGAAAAGATAAGAAAGTACAGAGAGTTCGTTAATCAGACAGAGGGGCTCAGGGCCCTGGTCTTAAAAAAGGAGATTCCCGAAGAGGTGTTGAGTGATTTTACAAGGGCTGTCTTTGAATGTACTACCTGTGGTGTATGCGGTGAGGTATGTCCTGTGGGGATAGATAACCAGAGATTGTGGCCATTATTAAGAAGGGAGATGGTGCTAAGAGGGCTGGGTCCGATTGGACCTCAGAGAGAGATGCCAGGGGTTATCAGACAAACCGGAAATCCCTATAATCAGCCAGCCTCAAACAGATATAAGCCCTGGTTCCCCGTGGATGTTGAACCTGCAGAAAAGGCCGATGTTGCCTATTATGCAGGCTGTACAGGTGCCTATCAGGCAACCCCTATGGTCAGAGGCGATGTGGTGGTTCTCGGGAAGATCGGTTTGCCCTTTACCATGTTAAATGAGGATGATGAGGTCTGTTGTGGTTTTCCGCTATTTATTACAGGTCAGTTTGATCTGCTGGAAGGTCTGGTTAAAAGACTTGTTGATGCTTACAGAGAAAAGGGAGTTAAAGTGCTGGTTTGTTCCTGTCCCTGTTGTGTGAATATGATGACCAAGGACTGGCCACATTTCTATGGAAGCAGGCTTCCCTTTAAGATTATGCATATTACCCAGTATGTTCTGGAAGCATTAAAAAAAGGGCTTATAAATTTTGAGAAGGAGATAAAAGAGAGATTGATTTATCATGATCCCTGTTATCTGTCGAGAGGGCTTGGAATAATTGAAGAACCAAGAAGGGTTCTTAAGGCTATACCAGGAGTGGAACTTATCGAGTTTGAAAGGCATGGTCGACTTTCACGCTGCTGCGGAGCAGGTGGGGCAGCAAGAAAGGTATTTCATGAAAATGCCGTGGCCATTGCGCGACTGACAATCGATGAGGCGGTTGCTAAAGGTGCTGATAGGTTGGTTCTGAGTTGTCCGGCATGTTATGAAAAGGTTAATGAGGCAATGGAAGGTTATAAACACAGGATTCCAATTGTGGATATTATGGAGTTAATCTCAACTACTATAGAGGGGAAGGGATAATGTCACATTTTAGTATAAGATGTAAAAAATGTGGGACTGTGTTAGAGGATACCTACTGTGCCTTTTGTGAACACTGCACAGATTCCCTTTTAGTAACTGATTACAGGGAGAAACTTTTTAGAGATGATCTGGGAGAAGGCTTATGGAGATTTAACTGGTTGCCTGTTCACAACCCTGAGTTTAAACAGTCAGGACCACTGGTATATAAATCTGAATCTCTGGCCAGAGTTCTGGGGCTTGAAAACCTATATATAGCCTTTAATGGCTACTGGCCTGAACGAGGTGCCCGGGTAATGACCTGCACTTTTAAGGAATATGAGGCGGCTGTTGCTCTGGAAAATGCCCGGGAAAACGGAGTTAAGGGGTTGATTGTTGCCTCAGCTGGTAACACCGCCAGGGCCTTTGCCCATATCTCTTCTAAATCTGATTTCCCTATTATTATCGTGGTACCCAAGATGTGTCTGCTGGAGATGTGGTATCTTGTTGAATCTGTAAAGGTGCCTACCGTGGCCCTTACCGATGGTGACTATGCTGATTCCATTGACATGGCAAGGAAAATTTCCTCTATTATGGATATGCCTTTTGAGGGCGGTGTAAAAAACATTGCAAAACGAGATGGTCTTGGTGTGGTATTGATGGAGGCTGTAAGTGTAATCGGCAGATTGCCTGATCATTACTTCCAGGCTGTTGGAAGTGGAACCGGAGCAATAGGTGTATGGGAGATGGCCGAAAGGTTTATCAAGGATGGAAGATTTGGCGACAGGTTGCCCACACTGCACCTTGCCCAGAACCTTCCCTTTGCACCAATGGTAAAGGCCTGGAAGCGTCAGAGTAGAGAGATAAACCCAGGAGATCTTGATCCCTCTTTGATTAATCTTATTTCTACAAGGGTGCTTTCCAACCGGTATCCGGCCTATACCGTGCAGGGAGGAGTGTACGATGCCCTGGTGGCAACCAGAGGGCAGATGTATGGAGTGGAAAACCAGGAGGTCTTTGATGCAATGAGGATGTTTGAGGAGACCGAGGGTATTGATATCGTTCCAGCTGCAGCTGTAGCTGTGTGGGCCCTGGTAAAGGCTGTTAGATCAGATGCAGTGAATAAAAAGGATGTTATACTTCTTAACATCACTGGTGGAGGTGAAAGACTTCTGGAAAGAGAAAAGGGGACCTTTATAGTAGAACCGATTTTTGTATCAAAGGACACACCAGACAGGGAGCTGGAGGAGCTGCTTTGCAACCAGTTGAAGACAGATTAGTTGAGATTTTCAGGGAAGCAGGCATAGACACGATTATTGCCCTGCCCTGTGACAGGGTAAAATGGCTTTTAAAGAGGATAGCTGACCAGGGCAATTATGTGCCCGTAACACGCGAGGAAGAGGGCGTGGGAATTGCTGCAGGGGTTGCGTTAGCAGGTGGCAGGGCAGCAGTGATAATACAGTCCTCTGGTTATGGAAATATGATAAACGCAGTACTGTCTTTGAGCCAGTTTTATAAGCTGCCACTTCCGATTTTCATAAGTCATCGCGGCATTTACAGGGAGAAAATCGAGGCCCAGAAACCAATGGGGCTGGCCCTTAAGGGACTGCTCAAGGCTTCAGGCGTTGGTTATACTGTTTTACAGTATCCAGAGGATTTGAAAAAGATTCAAAGACCCCTCTACAGGGTATTTAAAGAGGGCAGGGTTCATGCCTTTTTATTAAGTCCCAGATTATGGGAAGGCTGTGAGGCAGGCTCATATTCTTTGAATCAGCGGGTGTTTGAGACTATTGTCTGTCCAGAAAAGGATAAACGAAAGAAGATAAAAGCCGAGCTTACCAGGTTTGAGGTTATGCAGAATTTAAAAGATTTTTTAAAAGGAGAAGTAGTTATTTGTAACCTTGGCATTCCTTCTAAGGAGCTTTACCATGTAATCGATCAGCCTACCAACTTTTACATGCTTGGTAGTATGGGACTGGTTAGTTCAATAGGCCTTGGTGTTTCTCTTAAGACTAAAAGAAGGGTTTATGTGATTGATGGTGATGGCAGTCTATTGATGAATGCCGGAACACTTGCCACAATATCGCTACTTAAACCTCAGAACCTGACCTTGTTAATTATCGACAATGGGGTCTATGGCTCAACGGGTGGACAGCCAACCCACTCTTTCTCTGTTGTGGATCTTGGGCTGGTAGCACAAGGTTTTGGGCTTAAAAAGGTATATACAATTTCCAGGGCATCTGAACTTAAAGAAATTCTTAGAAAGAAAAATACAAGAGGACCTCGTATTATCCATATAATTGCAAGGCCAGGAAACGCCAGCGTGGGGAATATTCCGTTAAGCGCCGAACAGATCAGAGATAGATTCATTTCAAGCCTCAGGGAAGGTTAACTTCCCTGAGGCTTATTGATTAACCAGCCTTTATACCTTCGATTAATTTTAGTCCATACTTATCATGCTGGAAAGGGTGAATGGTCGGAAACTTTGCATATAACCAGCCTTTGAAAATCTGTTTATCACCATCAAAAACAAAGATTTGAACTGCTGGATTGTTGGGATTGTTGGAAATGGAGGTTATGGTCATTCCGTCCATCTTGAAATCGGGCAGGAATTCACCAATTTTGATCTTTATGCTTGAGTTAGGAATTGTATATTCAGAGTTGAGCGCAATAGTAACTTCCTGGGCCTGGTTTGTGGTTTTATCCAGTATTTCAATCTTAACAGCCTTCCATTTGCCTTTTACTATATCAGGTACCACAACCTGGGTTTCGCCTTTTGGTGTCATTACATCATGGGGCATCTGGGTAACTGGAGTAGGTGGTGTAACTGGTGCCTGAGGTTCTTCTTTTTTCTTACAAGCTCCTAACGATAGCAGCAGACCTAATCCAGCTGATATAGCAATAATTTTAACATTCATGATTCCTCCTTAAAGTTTAGGTTTAATGGTTGTCTCTAAAGTGAAATTTTAGCACTTTGGTAAAGTATTTTTCAATTAAAAAGAGATCTTTCAGTCCAATACATTTGATAAAAAAGTTCTTCTGAATCCATTTGTTGTTAAAATATAAGGGATGCATAAAAATCTTACTTCAATAGTTTTAACCCTGGCTGTATTGTTTTATGGATCTTTGTCATCA
>JAADIE010000068.1 GCA_013151495.1 Nitrospirota bacterium
CCTTTATTAGAGACCTGATGATTGCAACCCTTAAACATGAAAAACTGGATTTGGCCTATTTTCTTACAGCAGCCATAATGATTCTGGGTGTCGTGTACTGGCTGGTGGTTAAGGCAGAGCAAAATAAGAACAGATAGGCAAATGAAATACACAGGAGGTAAGGCATGAAGGTACTGGTAATAGGTGGTGGTGGCAGGGAACATGCCATTGTGTGGAAGCTTGCTCAGAGTTCAAGGGTAGACAAGATATACTGTTGTCCGGGAAATGCTGGCATTGCAGAGCTTGCAGAATGTATTGACTTATCCCCTGATGATCATGAGGGACTGGTCAACTTTGCAAAATACGAATGGATAGATATTACCATAGTGGGGCCTGAAGATCCCCTTTCAAAGGGCATAGTGGATGCCTTTCAGAAGCAGGGTCTTAAAATCATGGGGCCAGAAAAGACTGCTGCAGAGATAGAAGCAAGTAAGGTATATGCTAAGGAGTTTATGAAGAAATACAATATTCCCACAGCCGAGTACAGGGTCTTTACCTCGTATCTACATGCTGAAGAGTATGTTAGGATGAAGGGGGCACCTATTGTGATCAAGGCAGATGGTCTGGCAGCTGGAAAGGGGGTTATCGTTGCTCAGACAGTGGACGAGGCTATTGAAGCCCTCAGGAAGATAATGAAAGACAGGGCCTTTGGTTCAGCTGGCGACAGGGTTGTTGTAGAAGAATGTTTGACCGGTGAGGAGGCTTCCTATCTGGTGTTTACTGATGGTGAAACCATACTGCCAATGGCAAGCTCCCAGGATCATAAAAGGGTGTTTGATAACGACCAGGGGCCCAACACCGGTGGAATGGGTGCCTATAGCCCTGCTCCGGTGGTATCGCCAGAGATAGAGAAAAAGATCATGGATCAGGTCATGAAACCTGCAATCAGAGGGCTGGCAAAAGAGGGTCGGAAATACAAGGGTGTGCTTTATGCCGGTCTTATGATAAAGGACGAGCAGCCCTATGTGCTTGAGTTTAACTGCCGATTTGGTGACCCTGAAACACAGCCCCTTCTGACAAGACTTGAGTCAGATCTACTTGAGGTTGCCCTGGCAATTTCAGAGGAAAGGCTTTCTTCCGTGGTGCTTGAGTGGAAACCAGAGGCATCTGTATGCGTAGTGGCTGCCTCGGGTGGTTATCCAGGTAAGTATGAGAAGGGAAAGCCCATCAAGGGGCTTGACAGGGTTAAAGAGCTTGACAATGTGGTTGTTTTTCATGCTGGTACTGCTTACAACAATGGGCAGATTGTGACTGCCGGCGGCAGAGTCCTTGGTGTCACTGCCCTTGGTAAGGATATAAAAGAGGCAAGGGATAATGCCTACAGGGCAATACAGATGATAGAGTTTGAGGGAATGCACTATCGTAAGGATATCGCATCCAGGGCCCTGAATAGATGAAAAGACCAGGAATAATTGTTAAGATAATAGTTGTCTTTATTGCACTACTTATCAGTCCTGCCCGGGCCGTTCAGGTAAAGGAGTTCAGTCTTGACAATGGTCTGAAACTCCTTGTAATAGAAAACCACAAGGCCCCAATAGCAACCTTCCAGGTATGGTACCGCGTGGGTTCAAGAGATGAACCAAAAGGAAAAACCGGTATCAGTCATCTGCTTGAACATATGATGTTCAAAGGGACCAAAAGGTATGGACCAAAGAGTTTTTCCCGTATAATCCAGAAAAATGGTGGCATCGATAATGCCTTTACCACGAGAGACTTTACCATGTACTTCGAGACCCTGTCATCAGACAGGATCGAGCTTGCCATGGAGCTTGAGGCAGACCGGATGCAGAACCTGCTGCTAAGGCCTGAAGATGTTAAGTATGAGCGATCGGTGGTAATGGAAGAGCGTAGAATGCGTTATGAAGACGACCCTCAAAACCTCCTTTATGAAGAGCTGCTTGCCACTGCCTTCAAGGTCCATCCCTATCGAAATCCGGTGATAGGCTGGATGAGCGATCTGGCATCCATTACCCAGAAAGACCTGCTTAATCATTACAGAAGATACTACCGGCCAGACAATGCCTTCATAATAGTTGCTGGCGATGTTAATGCCGAAGAGGTTTATCGTAAGGTAAAGGGCTATTTTGGCGGCATTAAACCCTCCGGTTATGGGCATCAGGAGATCAGGCATTACAATGAGCCACCTCAGCAGGGTAAAAAGGTGGTCTATCTTGAAAAAGAGGCTCAACTACCCTATCTCCTTATTGCCTATCATGTGCCGAGCTTTCCTGAGAAGGACTCGGTTGAGCTTGATGTGCTTAGCACCATTGTCTCAGGTAAAAGCGGTGTACTTTATAAAAAGCTGGTCAGGGAGAAAAAGATTGCCCTCAATGTCTTTGCATCTTACAGTGGATTTTATCTGGACTCCTTCCTGTTCTTCTTTGGTGGTACCCCAAGGCCAGGAAAAACGGTTGAGGAACTAAAGGAGGCGATATTACAGGAGATACAGGGGCTTAAGGAAACCCCTCCTACTGAAAAACAGCTTCAGAAGGCGCGTAATCAGGTTGAGGCTTCTTTTATAATGGAGCAGGATTCACTGTTTTCACTTGCTGAAATGGTTGGTACCTTTGAATTGCTTGGAGGATGGAGGCTGATTGATAAATATCTCGAAGGAGTAAGAAAGGTAAGGCCTCAGGACATTCAGCGGGTTGCAAAAAAGTACTTTGTTGACAAGAACATGACCATAGGTATCCTCATACCAGAGAAAAAGGACAAGGAGGAATGAGCAGAAGAAGGATTGTTTTTATACTGCTTCTGAGTTTTGTACTGTTTTTTAGCAGCAATACCTTTGCTGTTGAGGCAAAGCGCACCGTATTGCCTAATGGGTTAATACTGCTACAGTCAAGACAGAGCTACCTGCCGGTGGTCCATGTGGTGTTGCTAATCAAGGCCTCTGCCTTTGATGAGCCACCCGATAAGGCAGGCCTTGCAAATCTGACCTCTTCTTTGCTAATGGAAGGTACCACGCACAGGACATCGGATCAGATAAGCGAAGAAATAGAATTTATAGGAGCTGAGCTCGGGGCATCCACTTCCAGAGACTATACAGTGGTGAGTCTTTCGGTGTTAAAAAAACACCTCAACAAAGGGTTTGAGCTCTTTTCAGACATTTTACTTAATCCCGCCTTTTCAGAAGAGGAGATAATCAGGAAAAAGGACCTTATCAAGGGCTCTCTGAAACAGGCAGAGGATGATCCATCCTTTGTGGCTGCCAGGGCCTTCAGAAAGGCTATCTATGGGGAAGAACACCCCTATGGCAGACTGGTTAGCGGCTCAGCAGAGACCATAGATCGTATTACAAGGGATGATATTGTTGATTTCTATAAAACCTTTTACAGACCCAATAATGCCATTCTGGCAGTAGTTGGTGACATTACAATGGATGAAACCAGGGCATTGCTTAAGCAATTTCTTGGTAATTGGAAATCTAAAGATATACCATCACGGAGGAGTTATACCGTCAGGAGACAAAAGGAGATAAAGATAATCAAGATAGACCGTGATCTGACCCAGGCAAACATAATGTTAGGACATCTATCTGTTAAGAGATCAGACCCTGATTATTACAAGCTACAGGTAATGAACTACATTCTTGGTGGTGGAGGTTTTGCATCAAGGCTTATGACAAAGATACGTGATGATATGGGACTTGCCTATGATGTGCATAGTTTTATTACTTCGAATCTGGATATTGGATTTTTCAGGGTTGGAGTCCAGACGAAAAACCCCTCGGCCAAAGAGGTGATCAGGGTAATCGTGGATGAAATGAAGAGGATGCAGGAGCAATCGGTAACGGAGCAGGAACTAAAGGATGCCAAGGCCTACTTAACGGGTAGCTTTCCAAGAAGAATAGATTCAATGGCAAAAATAGCAAATTTCCTTGTGTTAACCGAGCTCTATGGTCTTGGTCTTGATTACGACAGAAAGTACCCGGAGTATATAAACTCAGTTACACGAGAGGATATAAAACAGGTTGCCCGGAAATACCTTCAGCCACAGGCATATACCCTTGTAGTGGTAGGTAAGATTAAGGAAACCGGGCTTTAATTCAGAGTCATGGTGGCGGTGGAGGGACTCGAACCCCCGACACTGCGGATATGAGCCGCATGCTCTTACCAGCTGAGCTACACCGCCACGGTACTACTGTCGGACTCAGTGGGAGGTCCACTGAAATTGCCCCTTCCCGGATAGATATTATATCAGAAAGGTGGTTTTTAATAAAAGAGTTTGTACCTTCGCATTCTAATGTTTATCAGCAATCCCACTGCCATAAAGTTGCTTAAAAGCGCAGTGCCACCATAGCTGAAAAAGGGCAGCGGAACCCCGACCACGGGCATGAGCCCCATGGTCATACCAATATTGATCGTTACATAGAGTAAGAGCATCGAGCTTATCCCTGTGGATACAAGGGTGCTGAAGGGGTCTTTGGCTATGTAGGCTGTTTCAAATCCCCTTACAATCAACAAAAGATAAAGCCCAAGGATCACCAGAGACCCAATAAACCCCCATTCTTCAGAAAATACGGAGAAGACAAAGTCTGTGTGTTTTTCAGGTAAAAAACGCAAGGGTCCCTGCGTACCTTTCAGATAGCCCTTACCAAGCAGCTTACCAGAGCCAATGGTAATCTTTGATTGTTCGATCTGATAACCGATTCCATAGGGATCAACCTCGGGTTTTATAAAGGCAATAAGCCTGTTCTTCTGATAGGGCTTAAGGCCTTTCCAGAGCAACTGACCAACTACAGGTGAAAGCAATAAAAACAGGGCAATCAGGGTAACCAGAATCCTTTTTCTTACTCCATAAGTCAAAACCATTATTGATGTTATAAGAAACAGCATTAATGCAGTACCCAGATCAGGCTGTTTATACAGAAGAGAAAAGGGTATGATTCCAAAAAGTACCAGAGACATAGCAAGGGTAATTCCATCTATAGGTGCACGCTTGCTCTGTAAGTATTTTGCTGTAGCAATAATAAGTATAATCCTGAAGACCTCAGAGGGCTGAAAGCTAAGGGGGCCTATTCTAAGCCAGCGTTGAGCACCCATTCCGGTATAGCCAGCAAATATAGTCAGAAGCAGAAGAAACAATCCCACTGCATAAAGGGGATAAGCAAGACGCTGAAGCCATCGATAATCAAAAACAAACATCATGGCCATGGCCACCAGACTTATCAGTAGCCATATTAGCTGTCTGATGTAAAAGGGAGGATGGTACTGCTCCAGGGCTGGTCTGGTGCCGCTGTATATTGTAAGAATACCGATTATCGTAATGATCACTGGCACCACAACCAGTATCCTGTCTATTTCTCTTAGCTTTCTAATGGGTATGGTTACCTTCATTTTCCCTTTTTGCCTTTTGCTTTATATACTCCTCTATGGTGGCTTTTGCTATGGGGGCAGCTGTTTCGCCTCCGTGGCCACCGTGCTCAACAAAAACCGAAAGGGCAATGGTGGGTTCTCTAACAGGGGCAAAGGCTACAAACCATGCATGGTCCTTTGGCGCCCATCGGTTTTCAGGCTCATCATCTCTGTGGCTTACAACCTGAGCTGTTCCTGTTTTTCCAGCTATTGGTACGATACCAGATTTCGCCCTCCAGCCAGTCCCCTTGGCACCAACCACCACAGAGTACATGGCACGCTTAAGTATTCTTATGGTAGAGGGCTTCAGGCTAAGCTTTCCAGCGATTTCAACGGGCGAGTCAAGCAAAACCGAGGGTTTGTAAATAATGCCCCCGTTGCCGATTGCAGCAGTCAGCATGGCAGCCTGTGCAGGAGTTATACTAACATAACCCTGTCCAATGGCAGCATTAAAGGTTTCACCAAGATACCAGGGTCTACCTTTTACCTTTTTCTTCCAGCGAGTCGTAGGGATAAGCCCCTCTTTTTCCTTACATAGTTTTAGTCCAACAGGCACGCCAAGCCCAATGGCTCTGGCATATTTAGCAATTCGGTCGATACCCAGAAGCCTTCCAATTTCATAAAAGTATACATCACAAGACTCTACAATGGCCCTTTTTAAATCCACCAGTCCATGACCATCTCTTTTCCAACAGCGGAAAGTCCACCTGCCAATACTTATAGATCCCGTACAGTTTACCTTAAACCCTGGACTGATGATACCCTCTTCAAGGGCTGCTATGGCCACAATGAGCTTAAATACTGAACCTGGTGGATACTGGCTCTGAAGCACCCTGTTTAGCATGGGATGTCCAGGATGCCTGATAAGTCTTGTCCATTTTTTAGGGGAGATTCCAGTAACAAACTCATTAGGATCAAAGGAGGGTAGACTGACAAGGGCAATAACCTTTCCATTCTGCGGATCTAAAGCTAACAATCCACCAGACTGTTTATTAAAAGCCTTTTCAGCTGCAATCTGCGTAGGCAGGTCAATACTTAGTGTGATGTCATCGCCTCTACGAGGAGGTATAATCTTTATGGTTCTTAGCTGTCTGCCCAGGGCATCAACCTCGATGAACTTCATTCCGGGCGTGCCTCTGAGTTTTTCATCATAAAGGGCCTCTACTCCCCATTGTCCTACCAGGCTTCCCTGAACAATCTCCTTTGCTCCTGGGTTTCTTAATTGTTCAACAGTGGGCAGGCTGAGATAACCTATCAGATGAGAGGCGGTCTTGCCATAGGGATAGGCCCTTGTAACCTCGGTCTCAATTATTAGACCTGGAAAGTCCGACCTCCTTGCCTCTATTCGGGCAACCTCTTTAAAACTCAGCCCCATCTTAAGACGAATTGGCTCCAGGCTTTTAGGGTTTCGTTTTGCTATCCTTTCACGGATCTCCTTTTCGGACATGCCAAGCAATTTTGATAGGGCCTTGAGATTGATCTCTTTTTCAGAGATATCAGGCAATAATGAGGCAATATAAAAGGGGACATTCTTGACAAGCTTTATACCGTTACGATCATAGATTATCCCCCTCGGAGCGGGTATCTTGACGACCCTGATGCGGTTTTTTATTGACTGCTCACGGTAGTAATCGCCCTTGAGGATCTGTAGCTGCCACAACCTCAGGGCAAGCACACAAAACACCGCCAGTGTTATATAGGTAAAAACCTGTGCCGTCTTCTTGCTACTCATTATTATTTTTTATAACTTATAAATAGCCCAAATGGACAGTTTATTAAAGCCCTGCCAAGGCCAAGATAGATAAAGTCTGAAAAAGGTACAGGTTGTTGAACAAAGATACTTAGACATAGATAAACCACAAGATCATTAAAAAGGGTACCAAGAAACATTGCAGATATACCAAGAAGCGGTTGCCAGTAATAAAATACCTCGGGCACATATGAGATTCCAACTGCTGAAAGCCCGTTTGCAAGTACCGAGGGACCGATAAATCCACCAGCAAGGCTGTCCTGTATAACACCTGTAAAGATACCTGCTGATAGCCCCTCTATCAGCCCTTTTTTCATTGATAAATAATAAATTGGCAAAATGGCAAGATTCAGTTTTATCGACCACATGGATAAAAGACTCTGAATAGCCAGAACAATCAAAATCAGTAAAACCCATAGGAACACCCTTAAGAGCCTTTTTTTCATCTGTTTTTCCCCAGCACCATAACCTCTTCAAGTTTATTCAAACGCACAAAGGGACTTACCTTTATACTGTAGAAAAGCTCATCAGTACCCTCGATTCTGGATATAACACCAACCGGTATTCCCTTTGGAAAAAGACCATCCAGCCCCGAGGTTATAATGGTCATACCTTCCTTAATCTCTTCGTCCTTTGGAATATACTTAAGAACACAGACCCCTGTTCCTGTACCGGATAAGACACCCTCGGTACGGGATTCCTTTATCCTTACCGAAGTGGAAAAGTTAACATCCGTAAGGATCAATACCTTTGAGTAACTCTTCATAACCTGGAATACTTTCCCCACAAGACCATCTACTGATACTACCGCCATGTCCTTTTTAATACCCTGTTTGCTGCCTTTGTCGATAATCATCATCTTTGGCCATGGGCTTATACCCATTGATATCACCCGTGCAACTGTAACAACCCTTGAATACTGTTTCCTGAGCCTGTCCAGCTCTTTAACCCGTTCCTTTTCTAATAGCATTTCTTCAAGCTGGGTAAGCATCAGCTTTAGTTTCTGGTTTTCTTTTTTCAGTTTCAGATTCTCCTCTTTGAGTTTTTTGTAAGAACGAAAGGTGCCGATTATCTTGGTTCTGAGGCTGTTTAGGTTCTTTTCTATCCACAAAACAGGGCTTTGCAGGGCCTCACCACCGGTAAGGGGTTTTCTGGTAGACTGGAAAACCATCAGGGCAAGTACGCTAAATAAAAGGACAAATAAAAGGAGTATCTTACGATTGAACATCAACTCAGGGCAACACGCTGAAGTAGGTCTATCTCGTCGAGCATCTTGCCCACACCACGGACAACAGCTGTTAATGGATCGTCGGCTACGATTACTGGTAGCTTTGTCTCTTCTTTGATTAATAAATCAAGTCCCTTCAGTAGAGCCCCACCGCCGGCAAGTACAATACCCTTGTCCACAATGTCGGCTGCAAGCTCTGGAGGGGTATTTTCAAGGGCAATCTTAATGGTTTCAAGAATAATATTTACCGGCTCCTGAAGTGCCTCTCGCACCTCTTCTCTGGTTATCTCTATGGTTTTTGGAATACCAGAGACCATGTCTCTGCCTTTAATCTCCATAGACTCGAGGCCTTCTGAAATCTCATAGGCCGAGCCAATTTCTATCTTAATCTGTTCTGCTGTTCGTTCTCCAATCATAAGGTTATACTTTCTCTTTATATAGGCAAGTATGGTTTCATCCATCTTATCCCCACCTACTCGAACCACCTTACTGTAAACAATGCCATCCAGTGAGATTACTGCTACATCGGTTGTACCACCACCTATATCAACAATCATGTTGCCTGATGGCTCTCCAACAGGAAGCCCGACACCCACCGCAGCAGCCATGGGTTCAAGAATCAGATAGACCTCCCTGGCACCGGAGGCCTGAGCCGCGTCCTTAACAGCCCTTTGCTCAACCTGTGTGATACCAGAGGGCACACCAATTATGATCCTTGGAGAAATAAAGCTCTTTCTGTTGTGGACCTTGGTTATAAAGTACTTGAGCATCTCACCAGTGGCATCAAAATCAGCAATTACTCCATCCTTCATTGGGCGGATGGCCATTATATTGGCAGGGGTCTTTCCGAGCATCTTTTTTGCCTCAGCCCCTACCGCAATGGTCTTACGATTGTCCTTGCGAATAACAACCACCGAAGGTTCATTACATACAATGCCCTTTCCCTTTACATAAACAAGGGTATTTGCAGTGCCAAGATCTATAGCGAGATCATTGGAAAAAAGGCCAAGTATCTTCTGTATAAACATTTAACCTCCCTGTTTGGTATGAGACAACCCGGTTGCCCCAGGATTTTGATGTCATGCAAAGTTCGGGGGCTTACATGACAATAAAATAGTATCAGATAAAAGTTGCGATTTTCAAGGAATAACCAGAGCACCTATAATATAACTATGCCAAAACTGAGTGCTGGATTGCTGATGTTCCGAAGGAAAAAGGGCAGGACCGAGGTGCTCCTTGTTCATCCTGGTGGGCCATTGTGGAAAAACAAGGACGAAGGGGCATGGTCTGTGCCCAAGGGAGTAGTTGAGGAGGATGAGGATATACTTGAGGCAGCAAAAAGGGAGTTTCAGGAAGAAACAGGTATTGAGATAAAGGCAGATGAGTTCTTCCCCCTCGGCTCGGTAAGGCTTAAAAGCGGAAAGGTTGTTTATGCCTGGGCCTTTGAGGGTGACTGCGACACAAGCAAAATAAAAAGCAACACCTTTACAATGGAGTGGCCACCCAGAAGTGGCAAAAGGATGGAGTTTCCTGAGATAGACAGGGCAGAGTGGTTCGATCTTGACACAGCCCGGAAGAAGATAAACCCGGCCCAATCTCAATTTATCAGGGAATTAGAAAGGGTGTTGAACTCTTGACAACCCGGGGCCTAAAAGGGTAATTTATAAAATAGAAGTGGGGCTGTAGCTCAGTTGGGAGAGCGCGTGAATGGCATTCACGAGGTCGGCGGTTCGATCCCGCTCAGCTCCACCACTTATCCCCTAATTATACGGACAGTCTTCTGAGCACCTCATAGAATCCCGGAAAAGAGATATCCACAGCCTCGGTGCCTTCAATTACAGACTCACCTTCTGCTACAAGGGCTGCAACCGACAGGGCCATGGCAACCCGATGATCATGATGGCTGTTAAGCTGAGCCCCCTTTAATTTTACCGGCCCCTTTATACTCATTCCGTCTGGAAACTCCTCGACTTCTACACCCATTTTTGAAAGCTCCCGGGCCATGGTGCTTATCCTGTCTGATTCCTTCACTCTCAGTTCTTCAGCACCCCTGACAGTGGTAATACCTTCAGCCTGTGTTGCCAGAACCGTGAATATGGGAAACTCATCTATCATGGATGGCACAAGCTCCTCGGGCAGATCAATGCCCTTAAGCCCCTCAGTATACTGACAGAGTATATCAGCAACAGGCTCACCTGAGACCTCTCTTTCATTGAGTATCTGAATGTTTCCGCCCATAGAGCTTATTGCATTGATAAGGCCTGTTCTTGTCGGATTAATACAGACATTTTTAATTAGTACCTCTGAGCCTTTAATTATCAGGGCTGCAACCATGAAAAAGGCAGCTGATGAGAAATCCCCGGGCACCACGATGTCCACAGGGTAAAGCTCTGCACCACTTGAGATGGAAACACTCAGATCATCGACAGATATCTTTGCCCCAAAGGCAGGAAGCATCCTCTCGGTATGATCCCTTGATTTACGGGGCTCGACAACTGTGGTTGTTCCCTCTGCATAAAGACCGGCAAGTAGTATTGCTGATTTCACCTGTGCCGAGGCAACCGGACAGCGATAGTGTATTCCTCGAAGCCTTCCACCTTTAATTGCTATGGGTGCAAGGGAGTTTTCCTGGCGTGCCATTATACTGGCTCCCATCTCTGAAAGGGGGGTTATTACCCGCTTCATGGGACGGCTCCTGAGGGAGCTATCACCTGTGAGTACAGAGAAAAAGGGCTGGGCAGACAGTAGCCCGGTAAGTAAACGCATAGTGGTACCAGAGTTGCCGCAGTCTATTATATCCTGGGGCTCGCTCAGTTCATATAGTCCCCTGGCTTTAATGACTATCTCGTCAGCCCTGTCTATTATCTCCACACCAAGGGCCCTCATGGCATTCATTGTGCTGATTGGATCAGCAGCCCTCAGGAGGTTTTTTATGCGGGAGCTACCCTTTGCAAGGCTACAGAATATCAGTGCCCTGTGAGAGATTGATTTATCCGGAGGTGGCGATACCTCCCCTTTTAATGAATTGCTCCTGGTCAGGGTTATCCTTTCTGTCATTGCTCGTTAAGCCTCAATCGATTGGATTTTGCCTTTGAGAAGATTTCTATCAATTGGTCTCTGTCGTTGTCCTGAAGGGCCTTTTTAATAAGCTCAAGCTGTTTTATATACATATCGATGCCCTTTAGCAGATTTTCCCTGTTGTATAAACATATATCAGCCCAGAGGGTCTCTGAGCTTGAGGCTATACGGGTTGTGTCTTTAAACCCCCCGCCGGTGTATCTTAGAAAATCCGGGTTATAGTCGCAGACCGTGTTAACCAGGGCATAGGCCACCACATGGGGTAGATGACTTATAAAGGATAGCATTACATCATGTTCCTCAGGAGACAAGATCAGTACCCTGGAGCCAAGGGCCATCCAGAGCTTTTTTATCGTATCTAAAGATGCCTGGTCAGTGGTCTTTGTTGGGGTTACCACAGTGGTAGCATCCCTGAAAAGCCCTGAACTGGCATGTTCTACTCCTGAACGGTCTGACCCGGCTATTGGATGAGAACCAACATAGCTGGCCTTCTGAGAAAGGATCTCCTCAAGTTTGTATACCAGCTCACCTTTTACACTTCCAACATCAGTAATCAGGGGGCTTTCAGATAATGAACTGGTAATTTCTGTTGCAAGTCCTTCAAAGGTATCTACAGGTGTGGCCAGTACTATCAGATCTGCACCCTTTATGGCTTCAGTAATATCAAGACTGTAGCTATCTATAATCCCTCTTTTCTTTGCCGCCTTAAGACGCTCTTCAGATCTGCCCCATCCGCAGATCTCAGCCGTTAGTTTTTTTTCTTTTAGTGAAAGGGCAAGGCTTCCACCAATTAGACCAACCCCTATGATTGTTACCTTGCTGAAGAACACCTTTTTCTCCTAAAAGGACTTTAAAGCTCCCGACCGATGGCCTCTGCCACTCTTCGGCACTCATGGATCAACTGTTTAAACAGGTCGGGTTTTATGGACTGTTCACCATCAGAAAGGGCCTCTTCAGGATTGGAATGGACCTCTATCATCAACCCATCTGCTCCTGCTGCCACTGCAGCCCTTGCCATCGGGAGTACCAGGTCCCATTTGCCAACACCGTGGCTCGGGTCAACGATTACAGGCAGATGGGTGAGCTTCTTTAGCACTGGAACTGCAGAAAGGTCAAGTGTATTACGGGTTGCTGTCTCAAAGGTCCTGATGCCTCTTTCACAGAGAATAACCTTGTGATTGCCACGCGACATTATGTATTCGGCGGCCATAAGCCACTCCTTTATTGTGCCAGACAGACCCCTTTTAAGAAGTACCGGTTTGTCTGTCTGTCCTACCTCAAGCAGCAGGCGGAAGTTCTGCATATTACGGGCACCAATCTGCAGTATATCTGCATACCTGGAGACGATTTCTACATCCCTTGGGTCCATTACCTCGGTTACCACAGGCAGACCCGTTTGCTGGCTTGCCTCTTTAAGTATCTGAAGGCCTTCCTCCCCAAGCCCCTGAAAGCTATATGGAGAGGTGCGTGGCTTGAATGCACCACCCCGGAGGAATGTTGCCCCTGCCTCTTTAACCTTTTCTGCAATATGAAGGAGGATGGATCTGTTTTCCACCGAGCAGGGCCCTGCAATAACCTGTATCTGCTTTCCTCCTATTTGTTTTCCATTAACATCGATTACTGTATCCTCTTTATGGAACTCCCTGCTTGCGAGCTTGTAGGGCTTTATTATACGCATTACATTTTCAACAACCTCGATGGCCCTTATGGCATTTTCCTCATCCTCCGAGATCTTTGATGTATCGCCTATTACACCTATAATGGTGCGTTCGGTACCCTTTGATACATGGACCTTCAGGCCCTTACTCTCAAGCCTTTTAACCACATGTCTGATATCATCATCAGTACAGCCTGGCTTTAAAACGATTATATCCATGAATTAGACCCCCCTTATGATCATTAACTTAAAACAGCCTTTAGCTGTTGTACTAAAACCCTGTTTTCCTCTTCAAGGCCGATGGTTATTCTTACTGAGTCTTCCCCGATTGGCCTGATAATAACACCCTTTTTGAGAAGCCTTCCGTATAGTTCCTGCGAGGTAATACCCTTTAGCTTTACAAATATGAAGTTTGTCTCAGTTGGAACATACTCAAGGCCAAGCTCATCAAAGGCCTTGTAGAGGTAATGTTTGCCCTTTTCATTTATCTCAATAGAGCGTTTCAGGTGTTCTTTATCTTCCAATGCCTTCAGTGCTGCAACCTGGGCCAGGGAGTTTGTATTAAAGGGCTCCCTGATTTTGTTCATTTCTATAATAATATCCTCTCTGGAGATACCATAACCTATCCTCAGGCCTGCCAGACCATAGGCCTTGGAGAAAGTGCGGAGTATGAGAAGGTTGCGGCCTGCCTTGAGATACTCGAGGGTGTCTGGATATCTATTGTCAGTGACATACTCGTAATAGGCCTCATCCACAACGACTAACACATCCTCTGGTACATCCTTCATAAAGGCATCGAATTCGTCGGCATAGTTAATAGTGCCTGTGGGGTTGTTGGGATTGGCTACAAAGACGATCTTTGTTCTGTCTGTAATGGCCTTTGCCATCTCTTTAAGGTTGTGTCGGAGGTCCTCAGTAAGGGGTACTTTGATGGATTTGGCCCCTATCATCTGCACTGCCAGTGGGTACACAACAAAGGAAGGCCATGCCATTACTGCCTCATCATCGGCTGTCATATAGGTCTTTACAGCGATATCAATGAGTTCATTTGATCCATTACCCAGGATAAGGCTTTCTTCACTTACCCCAAGATGGCTGCTGAGGGCCTTTTTCAGGTAATATCCGCTTCCATCTGGGTAACGGTTTATTTTAATTAAATGTTTTTGAATTTCCTCAACAGCAAGAGGTGATGGTCCGAGAGGGTTTTCATTTGATGCAAGCTTGATTGCCTCTTTAATACCAAGCTCCCTTTCCAGCTCTTCAACTGGCTTGCCCGGGATATAGGGCTTAATTGAGCGTATGTTTTCGGGTGGTTTAATCATTTTACCTCTACTCCTTTGTTCATTACATCAGATCTGGGATATGACCCCAACACCTTTAAAAAGATGCAGTATTTTTCAATAGCCTTCAGTGCCTTTGTGACCTTTTTATCGTTTACATGCCCTTCAAGGTCTATGAAGAAGATATACTCCCAGGCCTTTCTCTTCGATGGCCTTGATTCGATCTTGGTAAGATTTATCTTCTCTTTGTAGAAGGGCGTGAGCACCTCGAAAAGGGCTCCAGGTTTGTCCTTGATAGAAAGCATTATAGAGGTCTTATCGTTTCCGGTGGGCTCAGGAAAGTCCTCGGAGATAACAAGGAAACGGGTATAGTTGTTTTTGTTGTCCTCGATGCTTCGTTTTACGAATTTCAGGTCATACATCTTGGCTGCCAGGTCGCTGGCAATTGCAGCACCCCTGGGATCCTTTGCAGCAAGCTCAGCAGCCTTTGCAGTGCTTGTTGTGTCAACCAGCTCAATATCAGGCATATTTCTTTCTAACCAGCGTCGGCACTGGGCAAAGGCCTGTGGGTGGGAGTAGATTCTTTTTATCTTTTTTATGTCTCCCGATTTTGAAAGCAGATTATGGGTTACCTCCAGCATGATCTCGGCAGATACCTTTAGATCAAAATCCATGAACATATCAAGGGTATGGCTTACCACGCCCTCGTTTGAGTTCTCAATTGGCACAACTCCGTAGTCTGCGCTTTTTTCCTGAACCGCCTCAAAGACATCCTTTATGCCATCAACAGGGATTATCTTCGCAAAAGAACCAAAGTGCCTTATGGCTGCCAGATGGGTAAAGGTTGCAAGAGGCCCTAAACAGGCCACCTTCAGGGGTTCTTCAAGGCTCAATGAGGCTGATATGATCTCACGGAATATTATCCTTAGGGCATCATTAGGAAAAGGGCCTTTGTTAAGCCTTCTGAGTCTTTCTAGGATCTCATGTTCACGATGAGGAACATAAAAGCGCTGATTTTTTTTTCGCTTCTCCTCGGCAATCTGAAGGACAATCTCTGCCCTTTTGTTAAGGAGATTCAGTATCTCCTCATCGATTCGATCAATCTCTTTGCGGAGTTTTTTTAACATGGTTCAAAGTTTTGTAGTGAAAAAATTATAAGTTTTATGTTATAAATTTAAGAAAGACTTAATAATGTTTTGTAAATCTAACAGAATTAGCTATATTTTTTCAATACAGGAGCATGTGATACAACACACTTTTAATTTAAGAAAAATTATGGTATCTTAATCTTATGGCTGCAAAATTAGGTCAGCTTTTATTAGCTGCAAATCTTGTAACCGAACAACAATTACAGGAGGCCCTTAATTTACAGCGTAAAGAGGGGGGACGATTAGGTTCAAAGCTTATTAAACTGGGCTATATAACAGAGGAAAAACTTGTTTCCTTTCTGAGTAAACAGTATGGTGTTCCATCAATAAATCTTTCTGACTATGAGATAGACCCGGCTGTAATAAAATTAATCCCTGCCGAAATGGCCAGTAAATACCTTATGATACCTGTGGCAAGGGTTGGTGCAACTCTGACAGTTGCAATGGCCGATCCATCTAATATTTTTGCAATTGATGATATCAAGTTCATGACTGGCTACAATGTGGATGTTGTGGTTGCCAGTGAGTCATCAATACTTGAGGCTATTGCCAAGTACTACAGTGGAAAGGGGCAGGTTGTTAAGGAAAAGACCTATGCTCCTTCATCAACTGGTGGTGGAGTGTTGCAACCCAAGGACTTTACAATTTCAGACGATGAAGAGTCAGAGGATGACGAAGAGTTTGTCCTTGATGATGCACCAACTGTGGATGTGGATGAGTTTGATAAGATTGTTGGCAGTGCGTTAGACAACATCGAGACAGTAGAGGAAAAAGAGGATGAAGAGGTAATCAAAGAAGTTGATGCCCCTATCGTTAAGCTGGTTAATGGAATATTTATCAATGCAATTAAGCAGGGGGCAAGTGATATACATATAGAGCCATATGAGAATGTGCTGAGAGTAAGGTACAGAATCGATGGTGTCTTATACAATGTTATGAACCTGCCTATAAAAATTAAAAATGCCCTCACTTCCAGGGTGAAAATCATGTCCAAGCTGGATATAGCCGAACGGAGGCTTCCGCAGGATGGAAGGATTAAATTAAAACTTGGGAAGAAGAGAGAAATAGACTTTCGTGTCTCCACCTTACCCTGCCTGTTTGGTGAGAAGACAGTTTTAAGGATACTGGATAAGTCTAATCTTCAAATAGACATGACAAAGCTTGGCTTTGAGGAAGATCAGTTAAAAGACTTTATGGAGGCAATAGAAAAGCCCTATGGTATGGTGCTGGTAACAGGGCCAACAGGCTCCGGTAAAACAACCACCCTGTATTCAGCCCTGAACCACCTGAATAAGCCTGGAATTAACATTATGACCGCTGAAGACCCTGTTGAGTACAACTTTCACGGAATAAACCAGGTACAGGTGCGTGAGGAGATAGGTTTAACCTTTGCGTCTGCTTTAAGGTCATTCCTGAGGCAGGACCCGGACATAATAATGGTTGGTGAGATCCGTGACTTTGAGACAGCCGAGATTGCTGTTAAGGCAGCACTTACAGGTCATATGGTATTGAGTACCCTTCATACAAATGATGCCCCCAGTACAATTACCAGGTTATTAAATATGGGAATTGAGCCCTTTCTTGTCTCATCATCCGTGGTTTTGATACTGGCTCAGAGACTTGCACGAAAAATCTGTCCCAATTGTAAAGTAGAGGAAAAGATTTCCAAGGACGGATTATTAAAAATCGGTTTTACTGAGGAGGAGATAAAGGAGGTAAAGGTTTTTAAGGGAAAGGGTTGTCCATCTTGTAATAACTCCGGTTATAAAGGCAGAATAGCACTCTATGAGGTTATGCCTATAAAAGATGAAATAAAGGAATTAATCCTGGAAGGGGCTTCAGCTCAGGAGATAAAACGACTGGCCGTAAGGCTTGGAATGAAAACCCTTCGAAGAAGTGGTTTAAATAAAGTAAAAGAAGGGGTTACAAGTATAGAGGAGGTATTGAGGGTTTCTTTCGGAGATTGAGATTGATGTTTTGAAAGGAGAGAGGGAGTATGGCGAATCTATATGATTTCCTGAAGATGATGATTGAAAGGGGTGCATCTGACCTGCACATAACCACTGGAAGCCCTCCAAGGTTACGAATAGATGGTAAACTCAGGCCTATTGATCATCCGCCTTTAACCCCTGCTGACACAAAGGCACTTTGCTATAGTATTCTTACTGATGCCCAGAAACACAGGTTTGAGGAAAACAACGAGCTTGATCTGTCTTTTGGAGTAAAGGGTCTCAGCAGATTCAGGGCAAATATTTTTATGCAGCGTGGTGCTGTAGCCGGTGCGTTCAGAACGATTCCTTTTACAATAAGAACCTTTCATGAGTTAGGATTGCCAGAGATTGTTAATGAGCTGGTTAAAAAGCCAAGAGGTCTTATTCTTGTTACAGGACCCACGGGTTCCGGTAAAACAACAACCCTGGCTGCAATGATCGACAGGATAAATTCAGAAAGAGAGGAACATATTATCACTATTGAGGACCCTATAGAGTATTTACATCCACACAAGAAATGTCTGGTTAACCAGAGAGAGGTAACAGCCGATACAGCATCCTTTCATGATGCCCTGCGGTAT
>JAADIE010000103.1 GCA_013151495.1 Nitrospirota bacterium
CTGCCGTCAATGTCGTCTTCCCATGGTCTACATGCCCTATCGTTCCAACATTTACATGCGGCTTCGTCCTTTCAAATTTCTCCTTTGCCATAACTCCTCCCTTCGTTGCTTGGTATAGGTATTAACAAGTTCTATAAAAAATGGAGCCCATGACCGGGATCGAACCGGTGACCTCGTCCTTACCAAGGACGTGCTCTGCCGACTGAGCTACATGGGCATCCCAAGTTGTCAGAACAGCAAAACCTTCTCCTTTACCCCCTATCAACACAAATACTTATGCTCTGGAGCGGGAAACGGGATTCGAACCCGCGACCCTCGGCTTGGAAGGCCGACGCTCTACCACTGAGCTATTCCCGCTTCCAAGCAACAAATGACAAGCCTCAAGTGGCAGTTCTCCTTAACGACAACTTCTCCTTGCCACTTGTCTCCTGTCATTTGCTGCTTCAGTGGTGGAGAGGGGAGGATTCGAACCTCCGAAGGCTAAGCCAACGGGTTTACAGCCCGTCCCCTTTGGCCACTCGGGAACCTCTCCACTGGAGCCACCGAAGGGACTCGAACCCCCGACCCGCTGATTACAAATCAGCTGCTCTACCAACTGAGCTACGGTGGCTCAAAATATTAATAAATCTAACAGGTTAATATTTTAGCTTAAAAAGATATCATAATTTCAATAAAAATGTCAAATAATTAGGCTGGTTAGAATTAATTCATTTGCCTTCGGTGAGCTCTACCAGTCAAGCCTATTGTTAAGCAATTTATCATACAGTTTTTCTGGTAAGAAACACTGTATATGTATCTCCTCCGAGTAATATCTCGTTTTAGCAATAATAGGCCTTCTTATCTTTCTCAAAGGCAACTTCATGGAAGCCGCTGAAAAGGTCCACCAGTTACCAGCGTATGTTGCAATTGGAGCTGTATAAAGATCAACAATAGGAAACACAAGACCCATGGTCTTTTGCACATCCACTACCATCTCCTTATGAAAGTGTAACGACTCCGACAGTGTAACAAACATGCCATCCTCTTTAAGTCCTTCCTTAACCGCTTTAAAAAACTCTACGGTAAAAAGGCTTTTTGCAAAGCCAATTATATCTGTTGAGTCAACAATAACGATATCAAATTCACCTTTATGGTTTTTGATAAACTCTGCACCGTCCACATTGTGTATTTCGACTTTTTCATTGTCTATCTCGCACGAGACAGTCGGAAAGAACCTCTTTGAGGTCTCGATCACCTCTTTGTCTATCTCAACAAAATATAGCTTTTCTACGGTATCATGTTTTAGCACCTCTCTTACTGCTCCTCCATCGCCTCCTCCTATTACAACAATAGTTTTAGGCTCGGGATGGGCATGCATAAGTACATGAACCAGCATCTCATGATAGAAGAACTCATCTTTTTCAGTAAACTGCACCACCCCGTCCAGGATAAGCATCCGACCAAAATAAGGATTCTCCACAACCATGATTTCCTGATACTGGCTTCGAGTCTTATAAAGTATCTTATCTATTTCATATACATACTGAATTGGTGAGTATGGGTCTTTTTCAAAAAACTTTATCATTCTGCCTCCATTGCCTTTAAACTACTCTTACCACCTCTTCATAACTCGTTAGCCCCTCTGAGGCCTTTATCAGGCCATCCTGCCTGAAGGTAAGGTAGTTAGTACTCTTTGCTATTTCCTTTAACTCACTTAGGGATGCCCTCGCAAGAATGGCATCTCTTAGCTCTTTATTAGGTACAATGAGCTCAAAAAGACCTATCCTTTGATTATAACCTGTCAGACTACATGCAGGGCAACCCTTACTCCTGAACAGTTTGGGGGATCGATTGCCTGTTAACTGGTATATCTCCTCTGCTATCTCATCAGGTGGGTCATACTCTTCAATACACTCCTGACACAGCCTTCTTACCAGCCTCTGCCCAAGAATTGCCAGCAACGAGGAAAACAGCATAAATGGGGGCACATCCATGTCGAGCATCAGGGTTATGGCCCCGAGGGTGTCATTCGAAAGGAATCTGCCAAATACAAGGGTTTTAGACAGTGCAGCATGTAAGGCCGGAACAATAGCCTCTCTGCTTAACATCTCACCCACCATTAATACATCTATATCCTGCCTCAGGATGGCCTGAAGCCCTTTTTCGTAACTATAGCCAGCTTTCTCATTAGGCTCACCCTGAGTAATTCCGGGAAGCTTGTTCTTGATTGTCCTTTCATAGGTAAAAATGCTTTTCTCGGGGCTTTTCAGGTAATTAAGCGCTGCATAGATAGTGGAACTCTTTCCACTGTCTGATGGTCCTGTTACCATAATAAAGCCCTTCAACGAGGTAATCAACCTTTTAAAGGTATGGAGCATCTGAGGGGTAAAGCCAAGCCTGTCTAATTTAAGCTCTTCCTTGGCAAAGGGCTGTTGAAATGTAAGCACCATGCGTTCGCCATGAAGTGAAGGCATGGTGGCTACATCTATATCATAGTATTTTCCCCTGGCCTTGGCCCTGAAATACCCCTCGCAGGGGACAAAACGCTTCAGGATATCAATAGAGCTAAGGATTTTTATCCTGTTAATTATATTCTGCTGTAGATTTGCTGGTGGTTTAACAAGCTGCTTCAATTTTCCGTCAACCCTGATGTAAATCTCGTACTGATCCTCTTTTGGTTCAAAGTGAATATGAGTGGCCTTCTGATCTATAGCAGCAAGAACAATTGCATTAACTATCTTAATTACTGGTGCCTCCTCGGCAGATTGCAGGGCCTCTTCCAGGTCTTCCTCCATGATACCCTTATCACCCTTTATAAACTCTATTTCCTCAGCCTCCTCCACTTTTAGTGTCTCTTCCCAACTAACAGGTCTTTCAAAGAGTTCTTTTATTTTTCTCTGCAGACTACTTATAGCAGCTACAACAGGGGCTATCTTATAACCAGTCACATATGCTAAATCATCAAGAAGCATCAGGTCCTTGGGATTGGCAGTAGCTACAGTAAGTGTATTACCCTCAAGCTGGATCGGTAATACAAGATACTTTTTAATTATTTTTTCAGGAATTAATGACAGTAGTTCGGGAGATGGATTATAGTTTTCTAAATTAATAGAAGGCACATTTAGCTGTCTGCTTAACAGATAATCCAGATCATCCTCGGATAGCAGATTCATTTTTAACAGTATAGAACCAAGTCTCTCCCCCGTTCGTTTTTGCTCCTCCAGAGCCTTTTCAAGCTCATCAAGCGTAAGGATATTAAGGTCTAACAGCAACTCTCCAATCTTTTTCTGTGTGTCTTTCATTCCCCGCCTCCTCGTATTTTGGTATCAGTATTATACAAATCAGTTATGTCTTTTGGTTTTTTGAGTACCAGTATTTTTCAGGTTAGAAATTATTTTTCTATAAAATGACTGGAACTGTCTCTCAATAAGGCCTCTGAATTTATCTATCTCTT
>JAADIE010000072.1 GCA_013151495.1 Nitrospirota bacterium
CTGTATCTGCAAAGACAAGCTCTATTGAATTATTTACAGCCTTTAAAGATATGGATATTTTACCACCATCTGGCATTGCATCTCTTGCGTTTAAAAACAGATTAAGCATAACCTGTTGTAGTTTGTCCGGGTCCATTTTAATTTGTGGTGTCTTTTCAAGCAGTGTTTCGATTTTAATTTTCCTGAAGTTTTTATCATATTTGATAAGATTAATAGTGTTTTCAATGATTTCTTTCAGGTCTTTTTGAATCTTTTTATGAGGATACAGCCTTGCAAAATCCACAAGGTTTTTCACAATTCGAGCAATTCGTTCAATATGCTGGTTTATGGTATAAAGGGATTCTTCCATGAAAGGAGTTAGTTCTTCAGTCATTAGCTCCTGTACAAGTGAGGAAATAGACGCAAGGGGATTTCCAATTTCGTGGGCAACCCCGGCGGCCAGTCTACCAATACTGGCATGTTTGGTGGCCATGAAGAGTTCTTCCTCTATCTTCTTTTTCTCTGTAATATCTTCAAAAACGAGCACATAACCAGACTGGCTACCAGTAAGCCTGCTGAGGTGGCCCTTTAATATCCTGTCTACCCCCATCTTGTTTTTACATGTAAATTCGCCTTCCTTGAAACCATCATCGAATATGGTTGGAGCAAGACACCTTAATAGAAGATCGGCTTCTGAGCCAAGGGCCTCATCTTTCTTGATTCCAGTAATCCTTTCCATGGAGGCATTCCAGTAAGTTACAATTAGATTCTCATCCAGTGTGGCGACACCCAGAGGAATACTTTCTATGATATTTTCACTGAACTCTTTCAGTCTGACAAGCTGTCTATTCAGCTCGGCAAGTTCCTTCCTTGAAAGCTGAAGGTTGTAGGAGATCTCTCGGATAGATTCAGAGATTTTGGCCTTTTCCTCTGGTGTCAGTACGGTTATATCCTGGAAAATCAGAGTGCTGATAGATGGTCCTAACACGCCGGACAGGATTCTCTCTGCCTCGTGTCTGAGCTGTATGAGGCTTGCTGTGGATAATCGATCGCGGGAAAGATTGTACCTCTGTAAAAAAGAACTGATCACAGAGCGGGCCTCCTGCGGACCAAGGAACTGGGAAAGGACTGATTCGATTTCATTTACATTTTTTACACTGGCCGGTGCAGGAAAGGATGAGGGTGCAAGAGAGTCAACAAAGATAATGGCCTGCTCAGCCTCCTTTTCAGAAGGTTTTGTAATTAATGAGATCAGCACGAAGACAAACAGGTTTAAAGAAAGTCCCCAGAAAAGACTATGGCTCCACCTGTCGAGTCCCTTAAGCCCGAACAGGGCCATGGGATTGAAAATTCCGGAATGGAAGATACTGGAAAGCAAACCAGAGGGTTCGATGATTCCGGCCCTTGAAAGCGCAGGGATCAAAAGAGTGTATATCCATATAGAAAAACCTGTAATTATGCCTGCAATAGCTCCCTTTTTGGTTGCCCCCTTCCAATAAAGACCCAACAAAAGGGCGGGTGCAAAAATTGTTACCGCCTCGAAAGATTTAAGGCCAATATCTACCAGGCTATAAAACTCACCTATTGAGATTGCAAATATATAACCACAGAAAACAAGCCCTATAATTATCAGTCTCTTAATATTTAAGATTATCTGATGGAAGCCTTTTTTATGTTTGAATCTCAGCAGGGTGGGCATTACAAGGCTATTCATTACCATATTACTAAGGGCAAGAGATTCGACTATCACCATGGCAGTTGCAGCCGAGAACCCGCCAACAAAGGCAAGCAAACCAAGATAGGGATACCCCTTCTTTAAAGGTATGGTCAGAACAAAGTAGTCAGCTCCCTTTGGTGAATTGTTAATTAGAAGACCGCCAAGGGCAATAGGGATAACAAAGATATTAATCAGGAACAAATAAAGCGGAAACAGCCACATTGCCTTCTTCAGATGATCTATGGATGAGTTTTCGACCACTGCAACATGGAACTGTCTGGGTAGAAATAAGATGGCCATCATGGATAGAAAGATGAGGGAAAACCACTGCATATAACTAACGCTACTGTTTTCCCCAACTCGTAACAGATGAGTGTATCCAAGATCTTTTATACGATGCACTATGTCATTGTAGCCATGAAAAATGCCGTAGGTAACAAAAAAACCTACACATAAAAAGGCAAAGAGCTTTATGGCTGATTCAAAGGCAACGGCAAACACAAGACCACCATGTCTTTCAGAGGCATCAAGCCTTCTTGCACCAAAAATCACTGCAAATATACCAAGCGTTAAGGTAATGAACCAACCGGCAAAATGACTGCCCTGAGGCTTGCCAGCAAGAATTGAAAAGGTTGTCATTATGGCCTTTATCTGTAGTCCCAGATAAGGGGTGATGCCAATGACAGCTACGGTTGTAACCAGTGCTGATAGAGAGAGGGATTTCCCGTATCTAAAGGCAATAAAGTCAGCAATATTGGTTATTCGGTTTTCTTTGGCGATGTAAATGATTTTTCTTAGAATAATCCACCACAGCGTTGCCATCAGTGTTGGACCTATATATATTGTTAAGAAGCTGAGCCCCTCGTTTGCAGCCTTGCCAACACTACCATAAAAGGTCCAGGATGTACAGTACACGGCAAGAGATAGTGAATAAACATAGGGGTTTGATGCTATGCTCCTGCCTTTTTGTTCTTTTTTTTCAGCATAATAGGCTACGAGAAAAAGCAGGAACATGTAGCAAAAAATAAGAAGAAAAAGTACCCAGACTGAAAACAATTATTCTCCCCTGCCTCCCTTTTTCTTTACCCCTTTGTATAGATTCAGTAGATATGTAAAATTAAAGACAATAGCAATCAGTATTATCCAGGCTATAAAAAGATAGTGAGCTTGATACTCTTGAAAGATTTTCAGGATTGGCCAGTTGAAGCATAAAAAGGATACGGCAAATATAAATATCCATATATCCTTTCGCATAAAGATATTATAGCAAAATATATTTAAAGGTAGTTATTTAGAAAAAAAAGGATGGTTGCCGGGGACGCAACCATCCAAATCTATAATGAGGGGAGAGGGAGGAAAAAACTCAGTGTGCACCGTGAATTAAGACTGGCAGGCACCTGACACAGACATACTTCTGCTGCCCTTCATGCACACAAGGCAAATAGACTTTATCTTTATTTGTATCACCACAAACAAAACATTTGATTTCCATATTAATCCTCCAGTTCGTTTATCTCTTTAATAATCTTGTCTGGATCCACATTATGCATCATGGCACCAAAGGATATGGATTCAACCTTTATTCCCGGACAGGTAAAGCAACCGTTACCAAAATATTTCTCAATAACCTTTTTGGCGGCTGGCTTTTCTTTGATTATATCTCCAATTACCGAGTCTTTTGTAAATTTAGTCTTTGTCATTTTAAACCTCCTCTTAATTC